>NZ_JALHBK010000028.1:0-124314 GCF_031570565.1 Nonomuraea sp. 3-1Str | reverse complement strand
CGATCCCGCCTTCCAGCCGGGCTTCGAGGACGCCGACACCACCGTGACCGGCGCCATCTACCTGAACGGCTGGTACGGCACCTACTTCGGCCAGGGACCCGAGTCCTCGCCGCTGGCCCACATCACACCGGACGCACCGCCGTTCCTCGTGGCCCACGGCGACCTGGACCCGCAGGTGCCCGCGGCCGACGCCCGGCACTTCGCCGACCGGCTACGCCAGACCTCGGCCGCCCCCGTCGTCTACGCCGAACTACGCGGCGGCAACCACGCCTTCGACCTGTACCACTCGGTCCGCTTCGAGGCCGTCGTCGACGCGATCGAGGGCTTCACCGCCTGGGTGAGAACACGGGAGAGAACACCTCAGCCTCAGGAGGCGTCGTGGACGACCAGGGCCAGTTGGACGCGGTTGTCCAGGCCCGCCTTGGTGAGGATGCGGGAGATGTAGCCCTTGACCGTGCCCACGCTCATGTGCAGCTCGCCGGCGATGACGGCGTTGGCCTTGCCCTGCCCGACCGCGAGCGCCACCTCCCGCTCCCGGTCGCTGAGTGCCGACAGCACCCGCCGGGCGTCGGCCCGCCGCCGGTCGTCCTCCTCCGGCAGCAGGTGGGCGATCAGCCGCCGGGTGACGCTCGGCGACAGGCTGGGCTCGCCGGCCGCGACGCGCCGGATCGCCTCGACGATCCCCTCGGGCGGCGTGTCCTTCAGCAGGAACCCGCTGGCACCCGCGCGCAGCGCCCGGAACACGTGCTCGTCGGCGTCGAACGTGGTCAGGATGATGACCTCCGGCGCGTCCCGGCGCGCGCGCAGCCTGCGGGTCGCGTCGATGCCGTCGAGGCCGGCCATCCGGATGTCCATCAGCACCACGTCGGGGGAGTGCTCGCCGACCGCGGCCTGGACCTGCGCGCCGTCGGCCACCGCGCCCACCACCTGCAGGGCGGGCGCCCCCCTTAGCATCAACGTCAGCCCCGCGCGGACGAGCGCGTCGTCGTCGACGATGAGCACCCGGATCGCGCCGGACGCACTCCCGGTCCCGCCGGCGGGCGCACCCGCACCCTCATCCACGGGCGCATCCGCGGGCCCGCTCACCGGCTCACTCATGGGGCCGCTCACGTGGCCATGGTAGCCGCGCCGCCAGCCGGAACCCGCCCCCGTCGGTGTGTTCGCGCTCCAGGCGCCCGCCCGCCAGCGAGACCCGTTCCTCCAGTCCGGCCAGCCCGGCTCCCGCCCCGGTCGTGGCCAGCCCCGCCGCCTCCCGCCCGGCGGGCAGCGGGTTGCGCACCTCGACCGTCAGCTCGCCGCCGGCCGCGCCGGAGACCTCGACGGTGACGGGCCGGCCGGGCGCGTGCTTGCGCGCGTTGGTCATCCCCTCCTGCACGACGCGGTACGCGGTGCGCCGGATCGTCTCCGGCAGGTCGGCGAAGCGTACGTCGTGCTCGTGCAGCTCGATGCGCATCCCGGCCCGCCGCGACTCCTCCACCAGCGGCGCGAGCCCGGTCAGCGGAAGCTCGGCCGACGGGCTCTGGCGCAGCACGGAGATGACCGCGCGCAGCTCCTGCAGGGCGTGGTGGGCGCTGGTCCGGATCACCCCGGCCGCCTCGGCGACCTCGTCCGGCCTGGCGGCGGCGTTGAACTCCAGCGCTCCGGCGTGCACCGCCAGCAGCGACAGCCGGTGGGCGAGCACGTCGTGCATCTCGCGGGCGATGCCGAGGCGTTCGGCGCGGCGGGCCTCCTCCGCGCGCAGCCGCTGGTCGGCCTCGGCGCGGCGGGCCCGTTCCGCCAGTGACGCCAGCAGCTCCCGCCGGGTCCTGGCCAGGATGCCCCAGCCGGTGATCGCCCCGCCGAACAGTACGCCGACCAGCGCCCACACCGGGTACGGCGCCAGCCCGGGCGGCCGCCAGGCGAACCTGACCAGTGTCGCCGCCACCCACGCCATCCCCACCGCGACGGCCGCGGGTGGCCGCCGGTACAGCGCCGCGACGAGCGTGGCGATCCCCGCGGCCACCGACGCCGCCGCGGCCGGGACGGACAGCGCGATGACGGCCAGCGAGGCGGCCACCGGCCACCGCCGGCACCACCACAGCCCCGCGCACGCCAGGGCCCCGCCGGCCACGTCGGCCCACAGGTACCAGCCGGGCGTCCCCGGGACCAGATCCCCCCAGACCACCGCGCCGGCCCCGGCCATGGCGAGCACGATGCCGCCGGCCCCGGCCGCCCAGTCACGCCGCGATCTCCCCGGACCCGGCTGCCCACCCGTCCCCGGGCCCTGTCCTGCGAACACAACCGCAGATCGTATCCGCCGGCCTCCCGCCTGGTAAGCAACCAAGGTCACCATCGCCGCCCCGCCCTGGCAACCAAAGTCACCCTTCGGAAGCGACCGAAGAGGCCACGGACCGGCCTGGCGGCAGCAGCGCGCCGCGCCCGCCGCGGGAGACCGTGGGCGCATGGTCACCTCACGAGCACGCGGCCGGTGGGCCGCGCTTCTGCTGGCCGGGCTCACCCCGGTCGTCGCCGAGCTCACGCTCGGCAATCCGCCCCTCCGCCAGGCGTGGCTGCTGCTGCTGTGGACGCCGATCTACGGCGCCGGCACCGTACTGATCCGCGAGCTGGTACGCCGTACCGGCCGGGGCTGGCCCGCCATCCTGCTGCTCGGGGCGGCGTACGGGATCGTGGAGGAAGGGCTGGCGCTGCAGGCGCTCACCAGCCCGACGATCTACGGCGTGGCCGGCTGGGCGCCCAGGATCCTCGGCCTCAACAGCGCCTACACCGAGCTGAACATCCCCTACCACGCGGTCTTCAGCGTGGCGCTGCCGATCCTGCTGGTGGATCTCATCGTCCCGGAGCTTCGCCGTCGCCCGTATCTGGGGCGGACCGGGCTGGTCGTGGCGGGAGTGGTGTTCGTGCTGGGCGCTCTGCTGCTGCGGTGGACGACGGCCTTCATCGACCCCGGCTACCAGGCGCCGTCGGCGGCGCTGGCGGCGTTCGTGCTGGTGATCGCGGTGCTCGTGGTGCTCGCGCTGCGGTTCGTCCCCCGCCCGGCGGCCGCCGCGCCCCGGACGGTTCCGGCGCCGCCGGTCGTCGCGTGCCTGGCCGGGGTGGTGGCGTTCGGATATCTCGCGCTGCTGTTCCCCTTCGGTGGCGCCCGGCATCCGGCCTTCACCGAAGGGGGCTGGGTGGTGGTCCCGATGGTGGCGGCGGCGCTGCTGGCGGTGGTGGCAGGGGTGCTGCTGCGCCGGTGGACGGCGCACGGCGGGTGGGGCGACCGGCACAGCCTCGCGCTGGCCGGTGGGGCGCTCGTGGCGCACACGGTGTTCGGAGTGATCGCCAATGGGGAGAACGTCACCGACCGCGTGTCGCTGGCCGCGCTCGGGCTCGTCATGATCGGCCTGCTGGCCCTGCTCGCCCGGCGTACGCGGTGACCATGGCGATGGCACACAACGGTGCGTGGCTCACGGGTCACGCCAGCACCGCGCCACCGGCGATGTCGACGATGACGCCGGTGATCCAGCCGGCGTCGTCGGATGCGAGGAAAAGCGCGGCCCGTGCGACGTCTTCGGGTGTGCCGAGCCGCCGCAGCGGGTGCGACTCGGCCAGCGAGCGCTGAACGTCGGCCGGGATCCACTGCTCGTTCGTCTCGGTGAGGATCGTCTCCGGGGCGAGGCAGTTGGCGCGGATGCCGAACGGGCCCACCTGGGCGGCCAGATCCTGGGTGAAGATCTGCACACCGGCCTTCGCCGCGGCGTACGCGACGATCGTCCGTTCGCTCGGCTTGCGCCCGGCCGCCGAGGACAGGGTGATGATGTTGCCGCTTCGGCGCTGCTTCATGTCCGGCAGGAAACACTTGACGGTCAGGAAGGTGCCGGTCAGGTTCCGGTCGATGTCGGCCCGCCAGCTCTCCTCCGTGATGTCCTCGATGGGCGTGGGGCGGCTGTCCGAGCTGCCGGCGTTGGCGACCAGCACGTCGACGGGACCGTAGCGGTCGAGGATCCGCTCGCGGATGCGGGCGAGGTCGGCGGCGACGGTGACGTCTCCGGTCACGCTGGTGGCCTCCCCGCCGAGGTCGTCAATGCGTGCCTGGACCGCAGCGAGCGCGGCCCCGTCCCGGCCGTGCAACACGACACGGGCGCCGGCCCGGGCGAAGGTGGTCGCGATGGCTGCGCCGATCCCTCGGGAGCTGCCGGTCACCAGTGCCACCCGGTCCTTGAGAACGCTCATCGGCTGTCATTCCCTTCGGGGTCAGGCCGTTGCCGTCAGGACGATGATCGCCACGACGGGGGCGGTGTGTCGAGCACCGGACAGAACTCGGATCGGTGACCCAGCCGCCGGCGTACGGAAGGCGCCTGACAGATCCTCAACGGATCCTCAACAAGCACCGGCCTACCGTCCTTCTCGCAAGGCACACCGACGGAGAAAGGGACGATCTCATGGCTTCGGTCAGCACGCGGCTCATCACTCTCATGGGCGCCGCCGGCGCGGCGTCCGCACTGCTCATCGCACCCGGCTCGGCGACGGCGCAGACGGCCCCGGCCACGACGGCCGTGACCGCCCCCGTGGCCCAGAACTGGAGCTACGCCCAGCCCCAGGCCACCCAGGCGCGCACGGCGGTGGCGACCACCTCGTCCAAGCGCTGCCTCACGCTGCTGCGCCCCTGGGGGAGGTACGAGGGCGGCAAGTGGCGCATGTACGGCACTGTCCGGGCCCACTGCAAGGGCAGCAAGGCCGGCCGGTGGACGATGGAGCTGCAGAAGAAGACGAAGATCATCGGCATCCCGCACTGGCAGCGGCTGGCGAGCAGGACCGTGCGCAGCGATCAGACGGGTGCCTTCCACGTCCGCGCGACGTGCAAGAGCATGAAGAAGAACACCTTCCGCGTGGTGACCGTCGGCACCACCGCGCTGAGCGGCCCCACGCTCACGGTCAAGTGCTGACCCCGCCCAGGTAGCGGGCTCTCCCGTGGACGGCGACGGACTCTGATCACAGAGTCCGTCGCCCCGGGACGTCTTGCCGGTCGTAGCCGGCGGCGATGAGGGCCTGCTCGGTGCCGGCGCGGCGGCGTCGGTGTTCAGGAGGTTGACCTGGGGAGCTCGCAGATCGGCGCCCGCCCGATCCGGTCCAGTTTCGTGGAGTCCGCCCAGGATGATCCGGCGCTCGGAGGCGTTGACCATGCGCTGTTCCAGCTCCGCCGCGACCCGGAGGCTGTTGGTGAGGATCGCGGCATCGGACGGGTCGCTGCGAACCATCGCAGATATGATGAGCCCTTGACAAAATATCGATAGCTCGCATCATTATTACCGACGACCGGCACCGTGGAACGCCGGCGAGCGGCTGTCGACAGGAGCGCCCATGCACGCGGTTGAGACACGACTCGATGCCGGGACCGACCAGCGTCGAGGGCTTCTCGGCCGACCGGGGCGACGGCGGGACGATCGCCATGTCGCCTGGTTGTTCCTGCTGCCGGTGATCGTCGGTTTCGCGGTCTTCTACGCCTACCCGACGGTCCGGGGCGTCTGGTACTCGTTCACGGACTACAGCCTGCTGAACGATCCGACGTACGTCGGCGCCGACAACTACCAGAAACTGGTCGGCGACGAGCAGTTCTGGAACGCGCTCAAGGTCACGGGCTACTACGTGGTCGTGAACATCGTCTCGCAGACGCTGGTCGCGCTGGGACTGGCGGCGCTGATGCACCGGCTGACCCAGTCGGTCGTCCTGCGCGCGACGCTGCTGGTGCCATGGCTGGTGCCGAACGTGACGATCGGCCTGCTGTGGGCGTGGCTGCTGGATCCCGAGCTCGGGTTCGTCAACCACCTCATCGGCCTGACCGGACTCGACACGACCCTCTCCTTCAACTCGCCGAGCTGGGCGATGCCCCTGGTGGCGCTGGTCAACAGCTGGACCTACACGGGCTACACCGCGCTGCTGCTGTACGCGGGGATGCTGCAGATACCGCAACACCTGTACGAGGGCGCCGCGATCGACGGCGCGGGTGAATGGCGTATGTTCCGATCGATCACGCTGCCGCTCCTGCGGCCGATCCTGGCGCTGGTGCTGGTGGTGTCGTTGATCGGCTCGTTCCAGATCTTCGACACGGTCGCGGTCGTGTACGGCGGCAAGCCGCCCATCCCGGAGACCCGGGTCATCTACTACTACATCTACCAGCGGGCGTTCACCTACTTCGACATGGGATACGCCGCCGCCGTGGCGATGGTCCTCGTGGTCATCCTCGGCGTGCTGACGACCATGCAGATGCGGATGCTGCGCGCGTCGCGTTCGGACCTGGGCTAAGGAGCCTTCGGATGTTCTCCGGAATGAAGATCAGCAAAAGGGCCGCCTGGCTCGCCCTCCTCGCCGCGGTCGTGCTCACCGTCTTCCCCTTCTACTGGATGGCCCGCACGGCCCTTACTCCGGCTGCCGACCTCTACCGCGACTCGACCGGGCTGTGGCCGGACAACCCCACGTTGATCAATTTCGCTCGGGTGCTGGGCCTGGTCGACGCGGAGGAGGCCAGAGCCGCGGGCGGGTCGGGAGCGCAGATCAATTTCCTGCGGTACACGATGAACTCGATCGTCTACAGCGGGCTGATCGCCGTCGTGCAGACCTTCTGCTGCGCCATGGCGGGTTACGCCTTCGCCCGGCTGCGCTTCCCGGGCAGGGACCTGGCGTTCGGCGTCATCATCGCCGCGCTGATGGTGCCGCCGATCTTCACGATCCTGCCGAACTTCGTTCTGGTCAAGCAGCTGGACATCCTGAGCACCATCCCGGGACTGGTCCTGCCCAGCCTGCTGATGACGCCGTTCGCGGTGTTCTTCCTGCGCCAGTTCTTCCTGTCCATTCCCCGGGACGTGGAGGAGGCCGCGACGCTGGAGGGCATCAGCCGGTGGGGGATGTTCTGGAAGATCGTGCTTCCCATGAGCCGCGGTCCACTGATCACCATCGGGCTGACCACGGTCGTGTGGAGCTGGAAGGACTATCTGTGGCCGTTGCTGGTGGGCAAGGCCGAGAGCACCCGGGTACTCACCGTGGGGCTGGGCGTGTTCCTCCAGCAGTCGCCCAACCGGGCGCCGGACTGGACCGGGCTCATGGCCGGATCGGTCCTGTCCATCATTCCGGTGCTCGTCCTGCTCGTCTTCCTGGGCAAGCGGCTGGTGCAGTCGATGAACTTCTCCGGCATGAAGTGACGAAGCGGGGTGCGGCCGGAGCCGCACCCCTTTCGTGGTGGCGTCAGGGCACCGGGATGCGCCCGAGGGTCAGCCAGCCGGGAACGGTCGTGTCCTGGTCGGCGTTGGCGAAGCGCAGCGGCATGCCCTTCGGCAGCGGGTTGGCGGCCCGCAGGACCAGCGTGTACTCGCCCTTCCGCAGCCCGTCGACCGGCAGGGCCGCGGCGAGCTCGACCGGCTCGCCGGGCATGACGCCGGTCAGCTTCCAGGACGTCGTCCAGGTCCGCGCGATCCGTCCGTCCCGGCCGGCCACGGCCAGCTGAACGGGCCAGTCGTAGGAGAACGGGGCGACGCCGTCGTTGCTGATCCGGACGGTGACGTCGAGGCCGCGGCGCCGCTGCCCGGTCCGCACCGCGGTGACCCGCAACTCGTAGCCCAGCGACTTCGCGCCCTTCAGCGCCTGGTCGTAGGCGGCGCCGGTGTATCCGGGGCTGAATGCGTAGTGGTTGAGCAGCCAGGTCGCATGGGTCTGGGCGACGCTCGCGTCGAAGTCCTTGTCCCCGTCGCCGGGACAGTCCGTCGGAACGTCGAACAGGCAGCCCTGCAGCTCGGGCCGCAGCTCGCCGGCGACCGTGTTGGTCCGCCACTTGTCGGTGGTGCCGGCCTGCCGCATCAGGTCCATGAAGTGCCAGCCGGGGCCCGGCAGAGTGGAGTAGGCGAAGGAGTCGTCGTGGTAGCCCAGGTCGTGCGCCTTGTTGTCGGCACCCGGGTAGCGGACCATGAGCCTGGTCCGGTCGAAGGCCTTGTCGTAGGCGTTCAGCACCCTGAGTTGCTCGGCCTGGGACGCGAACCAGTTCTCCGTTCCCGGGTCCCCGTTGTGCGGCCAGGTGTGCCACTCACCCCAGAAGCCCAGCAGGCCGAGCTGGACGAACCCGATCCGCGGATCTCCGTCGTAGCGACGGCCGAGAGCGGCGATGAACCGATCGAGCGCGGCGGTCAGGTTCGGGTCGTCGTAGTCAGGCGACACGCTCTGCCCGTCGTTGCCGAAGTCGTCGTACGGCCGGGTCAGCAGACCCTGGTCGCGCAGGAACTGCGGGACGCCGCTGGGCTTGCCCGGATAGTCCAGATAGAAGCGGAAAGCCGCCTGGTGGCCCCGGGCGGCGATCGCGTCCAGCTGCTCTTCCAGCGCCCGCCAGTCGAAGTGGTCCGGGCCGGTCATCACCGCGTTCAGCGGCAGGTAGAACCACTCCATCGAGTGCGGGAACGTCGTATAGGCGCCGGCGTAGGGGATGAAACCCTCCAGCGGATTGGCGTCCGGAGCCTGCGCCGCCGCCAGATTCCGCCAGCCCGGTTGACCAGCCGCGGCCGAGCTCGGGGTGGGCAGCGCCGTGACGGCCGCGGCCAGGAGGGCGGCGAGCGCCATCCGGGCAGGCCGACGGATCGGAGAGTGGACCATCGAAGCCTCCACATGACGATTGCCAAAGCACTTATGAGCCAGCCTTGACAAATTTTCGATGAGCCACATCATTATTCGAGAGAGCCAACAAGGCAAGAGGGAATTCTCTCGGGCCCTCGGTCCCACCCCCAGGAAGAGGCACCTCGATGATCAATAGGAAGCGGGTTGCCGCAGCGCTGCTGTGCGGGCTGCTGGCGGGCACCACGCTCACCGCGTGCGGCGGTTCCGAGACGGGCAAGCCGGCGGGCGGCGACGCGGGCGGTCAGGTCACGCTCGACTACTGGCTGTGGGACGACAACCAGTTGGCCTCCTACCAGGCCTGCGCCGATGCCTTCCATCAGGCGAACCCGAACATCACCGTCAAGCTCACCCAGACGGCCTGGGCGCAGTACTGGCAGAATCTGACCACCCAGCTGGCGGCCGGCGAAGCCCCGGACGTATGGACGAACCAGGTGTCGTACTACCCGCAGTTCGTCTCCAGCCGGCAGATCCTCGACATCCAGCCCTACGTCGACGCCGACAAGGTCGATCTGAGCCAGTACCAGGACGGGCTCGCGGACCTGTGGACCAAGGACGGCAAGCGGTACGGGCTGCCCAAGGACTGGGACACCGAGGCGGTCGTCTACAACACCGAGCAGCTCGACAAGGCCGGTATCAAGCCCGACGAGCTGGCCGACCTCACCTGGAATCCGACCGACGGCGGCACCTTCGAGCACCTCATCGCCAAGCTCACCGTCGACGACAAGGGCCGCAACGGCCTGGACCCGGACTTCGACAAGGACAACGTCGCGGTCTACGGATACCAGCCGGAGTGGAACGACGGCTCCCAGGGCCAGAACGGTTGGGGCGAGCTGGCCGCCGCCAACGGCTGGACCTACCTCGACAAGAACCCGTGGGGCACCCGGTTCACGTACGACGACCCCAAGCTGATCGAGACCATCAGCTGGTACAAGAAGATGACCGACAAGGGATACGCGCCCCGCTTCGACAAGCAGTCCACGCTCGGCATCGACGCCGTGATGAACTCGGGCAGGGCCGCGCTCACGATAGCGGGCTCCTGGACCATCAACACCTACATGGGTGAGGGCGCCAAGCAGAAGTTCGCGCTCGCGCCGCTGCCCGTCGGGCCGGTCGGGTCCCGTAAGAGCGCCATCAACGGCCTGTCGGACGCGATCTGGGCCGGCACCGAGGACAAGGACGCCGCCTGGAAGTGGGTGAAGTACCTCGGCTCGGCCGCCTGCCAGGACGTGGTGGCCGGCAACGCCGTGGTGTTCCCCGCGATCAGGACCTCGGCGGAGAAGGCTCTGGCCGCCCACAAGGCCAAGGGCCGTGACGTGCAGGTGTACGTCGACTACACCAAGACTCCCGGCGGCACGTTCCTCCTGCCGATCACCGACCACGGCACCGAGATCAGCCAGATCGTGCAGGACGCCCTGCAGGCGGTCATCCTCGGCCAGATCGAGCCCGCCGAGGCACTGAAGAAGGCAAATCAGCAGGTCAATGGCCTGTTCGGCTGATTGTTCCGTCCTCTGTCCCGTCCGGTGGGAGCCACACCAAGCCTCCCGCCGGACGGGCGCCGCTGCTCGAAGGAGAACCATGCCCCTGCTCGTCAACCTGGCCGGCCGTGACTTCGCGGTCGAACTCACCGGTTCCGAGCCCCCGACGCCCGTCACCGGCGGTCTCGTTCTGCCGCCTGGCCGGGTCGCGATCCTGCACGGCCTCGCCGACGCCCTGTTCTACCGCCACGGCCAGAACTCCTGGAGCCCGTGCGGGTGGCGCCGCCTCAGCGAGCCCCCCTTGCGGATCGCGAACCCCCAGCGGCGCCTGACCGCGGACGACACGGTCTGGGACGACCCGGCCCGCCACCACTCCTCGGCCGTGGCCGCGCTGCAGGGCGACGACGGGCGGGTGCTGCTGCTGGGCTCCCTCGGGCTGGGCACCCCCCGCCTGGCGGCCGACCTCGACACCCTCGCCGGCTGGTGCGAGGACGACGGGGCCCCCTGGTTCCTCGCCTACGGTCCCGAGCAGGAGGTCTTCGCCCACTACACCGACCAGCTCGCCGTACGGCTCGGCAGCAGCGAACGGCGTGCCGGAAACGTGTGGTCCACCTGGTACTCCTACTACGAAGGCATCACCGAGGAGACGCTGAACAAGGACATCTCCGCGCTGGCCGGCCTCCCGTTCGACGTCGTCCAGATCGACGACGGCTGGCAGTCGGCCGTCGGGGACTGGGAGCCCAACGACAAGTTCCCCTCCGGCATGCGCGCCCTGACCGAGCGGATCACCACCGCCGGGATGAGAGCGGGCCTGTGGCTGGCGCCGTTCATCGTGCTGCCCACGTCGGAGACGGCACGCGAGCATCCCGAGTTCCTGCTGCGTGACGCCGGCGGGCAGCCGGTCGTCGCCGGGCACAACTGGGGCACCTCCTACTGGGCCCTGGACCTCACCCACCCCGGCGTCCAGGAGCACCTCACCCAGCAGATCCACAAGGTTGTGCACGCATGGGGTTTCAGCTACCTCAAGCTCGACTTCATCAACGCCGGCGCCGTCCCCGGCGTCCGGCACTCCGGGGCGCCTCGCGAGCAGGCCTACCGGGACGCGCTCGCCCTGATCCGGCGCGTCGCCGGCCCGGAGGTCTACCTGCTCGGCAGCGGCGCCCTGCTGCTGCCCTCGCTGGGGCTGGCCGACGGGCTGCGCAGCGGCCCCGACGTCGCCCCGCTGTGGACCAACTACGCCAGCGACGACCCCTCGGATGCCATGGCCTGCAACGCCGTCGTGAACACGTTGCACCGGCTGTGGCAGTCCCGTCTCGTCCAGGTCGACCCTGATGCCGTCTACTTCCGCAGCCGGCTCAACCTGCTCACCGAGACCCAGATGCGCTGGCTGCAGGACCTGGCCGCGATCTGCGGATTCAAGGCCGTCTCCGATCCGCCGTCCTGGCTGAGTTCCGACGAGCTCGAACGCATGACCGCCTACCTCGCCGAGCAGCCCGAGATCGTCCAGGAAGATCGATACAGTTTCGCCGTGGATGGCCGTCCCGTCGACTTCACCGCCGCGCTGAACCCGGGGCAGCAGTATCCGATCACATGACGAGCAGCTAAAATTTCACTTTGGCTAAGCATAATCGGGGGGTAGTGGTGTCCGAGGTGGCCGGAGTCGATGTCAGCAGGCTCCGCGAGATCAACTCGCTCAGCGTCGTCCGGGCGATGCGGGGTCAGCCGCCCGCCACCGTCACCGAACTCGCCGCCCGCACCGGCCTGTCCCGGCCCGGAACCGACGTCGTGGTTCGCGGGCTGGTCACCGACGGATGGGTGAAGGTCGTCGAACCCGACGGCAGCAGCGTCGGCCGTCCGGCCCGCCGCTACCGCTTCAACGCCGACGCCGGGCACGTGCTCGGCGTCGACGTCGGTGGCCACAAGATCCTCGTCCTGCTCGCCGACCTCGAGGGACAGGTGCTGCACAGTCACCGGCTGCCGGTCGAGCCCGACGCGGACCCGGCAGCCCGGCTCGCGGCCGTCGACACCGCCATCTCCCAATGCCTGTCGGACGCCGGGATGGGGTCCGACCAGATCTGGGCGGTGACGGTCGGGGTGACCGGCCCGGTCGACGCCGACGGCCGTACCACGCTGTTCACCCCGCTGCCGGGCTGGGCGAGCGTTTCCCCCGCCGAGCACCTCACGACCCGGTTCACCTGCCCGATCCTGGTCGAGAACGACTGCAAACTCGCCGCCGTCGCCGAACGCTGGCAAGGCGCCGCGCAGGACGCCGACGACATCGTCTACCTGCTGGCGGGCATGCGGACCGGTGCCGGCCTCATCCTCGACGGCACCCTGCGGCGCGGGTACGGGGGAGCGGCCGGCGAGATCGGCGCGCTCAAGGCGGTTCGCTGGCTCTCCGCCCCGTCCCACATCGAGAAATGCCCCGGAGTGCCCGAGGACATCCATCCGAACGACAAGGCCGCCTGGGTCTTCGAACGCGCCCGCGAGGGCGACAGCGACGCCAGAAAGGCGCTCCGCCGCTATGTCAAGGATCTGGCCGTGGGCGCCGCGGCCCTCGTGCTGACCCTGGACCCGCAGGTCGTCATCCTCGGCGGCGGCTACTCCCGCTCCGCCGACCTCCTCATCGATCCCCTCGAGCGGGAGCTGCGCCGCCTCTGCCTGCGCGTCCCCGAGATCCGGGCGTCCAACCTCGGCGCGGACAGCGTCGCCCTCGGCGCGTTGCGCGTCGCCCTTGACCAGGTCGACGCGCGACTGTTCACGGACGGGATGCCGGCCCCACTCACCCTCCACGCCTGACTCACACCCTTCCTCAGCTGAGGACTCGAAGGCGGGTCGAGCGGAAGAGACCTGTCGGTAAGGCTGGCCCACCAGCCGCCATCTGTTGTGTTCTCACAGTTCAGGGCCGCGATAGGAGCGTCTGGCTTCTGGCGCGGCCTCACCCCGCTGATCACCACCAATATGACCCCCTACGGCACCGTCCAGCTGCGGCCCGACCGGCGCCTCGACCTGACCGCCCCCACCACGCCCATGGCAGGCGACGAGGGATCAAGCGCATGATCTCGGACAGGGTCAGCGCCGAACGCGCGGACCGAAACCCCGGACCGCCCACCACCCGCAGTGAGCCAAAGCGGCCACCCGCCCCGGACCCCCGCCCAACGCAAGGCCCGCCAACTGGCCAAATACCTGCGCGAGGAACGGCCCGACTACGCCTACCTCAAGGAGGTCTTCCGGCACCCACGCGCCGAACTCGGCATCCAGGTGCAGAACCAGCCCAAGAAGCTGCCCTACGTCCCCACCGAGGCCGAGATCCGCAGCTACTACACCACCGTGTGGGCCGCACGCCGTACCGGCGACATCGTGCTCATCAAGACCCTGCTCTACACCGGCGTCCGCGTCGCCGAACTGGTGAAGATCCGCATCGGCGACGTCGACCTGGACGCCTGCCGCATCCGCATCGCCCAAGGCAAAGCCGGAAAGGATCGCACCGTCCCCTTCCCCGCGCACTTCAAAGAGACCCTCGCCCTGCACATCTCCGCCGCCCGCCGGAGAGGCGCGGCCTTCCTGTTCGCATCATCGTGGAAGAAGCCGTACTCCACCCGCGGTGTACGCGCCATGCTCGCCCACTACGCCGCCAAAGCCGGCCTGCCGCACAACATCCCCACCGCCTGTGGCACTTCCTGTTCACCTGGCTCAAGTCCCAAGGCATCGACGACGCCCTCATCCAGCCCTACTCCGGCCACGCCAGTCGCATCTCGCTGGAGATCTACTCTGGCTTCTCCCCCCTGCCGCCCTGGGCCGGGCTGGCCGTGCTCTGCGGCTACGCCGCCCTCGCGCTGGTGTCTGCCGTACGGCGGAATCCCGCACCCGCTGAAAACGGATGAAGATGGCCGAATATGGCCATCGCGATTGATCTTCTCCGCGATCGGAGCGAACGTGAGTGGACTTCAGCCAACGGGAGGCGGCGATGGTGGCTCAGGATGCCCTGCTCAAGGTTTACGGCGACCGGACGTACACCCATGTGATGATCGTCCGGCATCAGGGCACCACGGTGGCGTTCGCGATGGACACGGCGCGACGGATCGTCTACAACGTCCTGGACCTGGCCAAGCAGAACGCCGCCAAGGGCGAACTGGACGCCGCGTACTGGGCCGACAACCCCCTCGAGCTGCCCTTCCCCCGGGAGATCGAGGAGGTCGGCTACAGCGTCGCGGGCGCGACGGCGATGCCGACGATCAAGAAGGGTGGCCGGATCGAGGCCAAGCCGTCCGAGCAGCTCGACCCCGAAGAGATCGACATGTTCCTGTCCACGACCGCGCGGCTGTCGGCGGCGGCGCCGTTCCAGGTGGTCTCCGACGGCACGTACGTGGTGGTGCTGCGGCAGGCGATCGGGGCCACCCACCCCGACGCGGTGCACAAGCTGACCGGCGGCGGCTGCTCCGGCGACGCGGCCAGGACCGACTACCTGCTCAGCGGCGGCGCCAAGGTGCCGCTGGTACGTGAGACGCTGCTGAGCGACCGCTTCCTGCTGGTGGACGGCAAGCTCAAGCCGGTGCTGGAGGTGCGCCACCGGCGCAGCCGCCACGCCACCCGGCCCGACTCGGCCAAGGACACGCTCGGCACCGAGGACATGGAGGGCCGGCCGTTCTACGAGCCGACGCGTGAGCTGTCGTTCATTCGCAACCTGACCGGCGGGCGGTTCGCGGCGCTGCTGGTGCCGACCGCGATCTCCACCATGTGGCGCTGGCAACTGTTCGCGCACAACGGCGCCACCGGCCGCGTCGACTGCTTCAACATCGAGCAGGGCGCCGACGGCGGCTTCAACACCCAGGGCACGCGCTTCTACACCAGCCCCGACGCCAAGTACCGCGACTCCGTCTTCGAGCGCGCCCCCGGCAAGTGCCCCTTCACCAGCCAGGACCTGGTGCCGGTGGCGGGCGTCGCGGGGCACGCGGAGACCGCGCTGCTACTCGACGGTACGGCAGGCCACGTGGACCTCGGTTCCCCTGGAGCGCTCCAATTCGGCCCGGGGGCGTACACGATCGAGGCCTGGATCAAACCGGCGGCCTTCGGCGGCACCGTGCTGGCCAAGGGCGCCGCCTGCTCGCTCGGGATCGGCGCCAACGGCACGGTCGTCCTGGCCCACAACAGCGGGGCGTGGTCGGTGGTCTCGACCGAGTCGATCTCGCTGAACGACTACACCCACGTGGCCGGGGTCTACGACGGGACCAAGGCGAGCGTCCTGGTCAACGGCAGGGTGAGCCAGAGCGCGAACCTGCAGCACCAGGCCGACGCGACCGCGCCGGTCCTGATCGGCGCGGCGACCACCGCGGGCCAGCCGGGCGGCTTCTTCAACGGCGAGATCGACGAGGTGCGCCTGTGGGAACGCGCCCGCACGGCCGAGGAACTCAAGCGCGAACTGGGCCACCGCCTGATCGGCAACGAGCCGGGACTGGTGGCCTACTACCGCTTCGACGAGGGATCGGGCACGACCGCCTTCGACCAGAGCGACCGCGCGCTGAACGGCACGCTGCGCGGCGGCGTGCAGTGGGTCGGCTCGCAGGCCCCGGTGGGCGACCACCCCGGAGTGCGCCGCGACAGCTTCTCCGTCACAGGCCGCAGCGTGGTCTCCGGGCTGGCCGCCGTCATCTACCACCAGCAGCAGTCCTCCACGGTCGGGTACGGCACGGCCGCCAAACCCGCCAAGCGCCAGGCGAGGGTGCTGCTCGCCTTCGCCACCAAGGCCCCCGCCGACAAGGACGGCCAGGTGGCGACCGTGGACTTCGGCGTGGGCAGGGACGGGCGGCTGACCCAGGTGCCCGACGTGCTGGACATGCCGGTGCTGGATCGCCCGAAGCAGAGCCAGGACCTGGATGCGATCAGCGTGCTGGAGCAGCGGATCAAGGCGCTGGAGACCGAGGTGCGCGACCTGCCCCTGGAGATCGACCGGCTGTCCAAGGTCGCCGTGAACCTGGCCGGGCTCCAGGACTCCCATGACAAGAAGGTCGCGGAGGTCGCCCACTACCAGCGGATCGTCGATAGAGACAAGGGCACGATGTCGGCCTGGCTGTGGCGGCTGGAGATGAAGGGATCTCCCGGCCGGCCGACCATCTCGATCAGGGGCGACAGCCTCGAATCACAGGCGGAGCTGGTGCGAAACGCCGATCCCAACTCGCCGAGCGGCCAATGGCGGTTCATCTGGACCGATGCCAGCGCCAGCGGCCCACGCCGCTACGTCATCATGAACGCCTTGTCCTACCGCAGCATCGCCCCCGCCGGCTCGTCCGCCGACGACATGACCAGGCTCGTCCAGGCACGCCCCGGCGCGGTGTACATCGTGGAGCAGAACGGCGAGTACGTCAGGCTCATCGGCACCGGCAACGGGCTGGCCATCTCCTCGGCGGGCACGGGCAGCACGGTGGTCCACTCGCGGGCGGCCCTGACCAACGACACCGGGCTGATCAAGATGGTCCCCGCCAGGCACATCGGCGACTTCGACACCAGCCTGAAGAAGGCGCAGACCGAACTCGTCTCCCTGCGCATCTCCCTGGACGAGGCACGCAACGCGCAGACCAGGCTCGCCGCGCTCCAGCTCACCCTGGCCGCCAAGACCACCGAACTGGACACCGCGCGCAACCAGCTCGCCCGGATGACCGGCGCCGCCCAGGGCGCGACCGACCTGACCGTGACCATGCCGCTGCTGGCCCTGGACCGCACCGGTCTGAGCTGCGCCGGAGCCGTGCTGTCCTTCGCCCGATGCGCCGATGCGCCCGTCCTGATGGACAGCGCCACCGGCCACGTGGTGCTGTACTTCCGCGGGGTCAACGACCAGTTCTTCGCCGCCTACTTCGACACCTTCGTGATCCCGTCGACCCAGGAGCTGCCCGTCGACAGCAACGCGGTGGTCTTCACGGCCCGTGACGCCTGCATCGACCTGGGCGCCCTCACGATCACGGTGAGCGACGGCGACGCGCCGGGCCGGTGCGACCTGACCATCTCCGGCGGCAAGGAGGGCGAGACCTGGCGCTCGCTGCCGCGCAACGCCGAGCGGATGACCGCGATACTCGCCGGCGTGCCCGGCGAGCCGGTCAGGCTCACCACGGTTGCCACCGTGAACCGCACCCAGGTGGAGCTGGCCGAGCCCCTGACGACCGCCGTTCCCAAGGCCGCGCACCTCACGATCGGCTCGAACGGTTACAGCGCGGGCGCGGACCACCCGGTGGGTGCCAAGACGCTCACGCTGGCCGCGGCCGGTCAGCCGATCACGGTCGGCGCCGTGGTCACGCTGGTCGGCTACGACTATCAGCGGGCCACGTGCGCGCGTCCCGGGGTGCCGCTCACGGCGGGCTCGCGCCTGGTCGGCCTCGCCGCGGGCACGGTCGCCTCCATCGCGAACGGCGCCGCCAAGCGCCTGGTCAGCGGGCACGGCTGCCGCTGGCGTGGCGAGATGCCGGGCCGCGCCTACTCCTTCGACGGCCGCCAGCAGCACCTGCGCCTGCCCGCCGCCCAGCTGGAGCGCGTGACGGTGACGGGCGACCTGACGATGGAGACCTGGGCGCACGTCGCCCCGGTGTCCGGCAAGGCCAGGATCGTGCACGCCAACAGCGGACAGTCGCCGTACACGATGGCGCTGGTCGACGCCCCGTTGAAGACGGCGAAGCTGTTCAACGGCTCGGAGTCGCTCGAACTGAGCAAGACCATCGAACTGGCCGAGCGGGACTTCTCGATCGAACTGTGGGCACGGCGCGATGCCGGGCAGACCCACACCCAGCCCCTGCTACTGCAGGGCGACCCGACGGGACGGCAGAACCGGACGCTGCACCTGCAGATCTTCAACGACAACAGCTTCGGCTTCAGTCTCTGGGGCGATGACCTCGTCGCCCCTGGCCCCCCTGACGTGGGCTGGCACCACTGGGCGGTGACGCACGAGCACGCCACCCGTGCCCAGGTCATCTACCTCGACGGCGTCGAGGTAGCCCGCCGGACCGCCAACGCGGCCTACGTCGGGCGCGGCCCGCTGCTGCTGGGTTTCAAGCCGTTCGCCGGCCAGTACCTGTCCGGCGCGATCGACGAGGTGCGCGTCTTCGGGCGGGTCCGCACCCCCGCCGAGATCAACGGCGAGCGCAACCAGCGGCTGTCGGGCCGCGAGCCCAACCTGCTGGGCTACTGGACCTTCCCCGGACCCTCGGCCCTGCCCTCACCGATCAAGGGCTACCAGCTGGTGGCCGGGGTCGGCGGCCGGTTCGTGCGCAGCCAGGAGACCTTCCCCTGCGGCGAGTGGACGCACCTGGCCGCCGCCTTCCAGCAGTCCTGGGCGGTCAAGCTGGACGGCGGCGCCTACCTGGAGGTGGGCAAGGAAGAGGCGCTGAACGTCACCGAGGACCTGACGATCGAGGTGTTCCTGCAGGCCGATCGGCTCGGCAGTACGATGGGGCTGGTCTCCAAGGGCGAGCTGGGCTTGTCGGGCGGCGTGCCGTACCAGCTCAGTGTGCGCGGGGACGGCAAGCTGGAGTTCGCCTTCGAGGAGCCCGGCGGCAACGTCGTGCGTTACACCTCCACCGCCGGCATCACCCCCAGGGCCTTCCAGCGGGTGGCCGTCGTGCGCAAGAGGCGCAAGGTGGAGGTTTCGGCAACCTCCCAGACCCCGCCGGACACCGATCCGGGCAAGGACATCCGCTTCTACATCAACGGGCAGCCGGTCGGCGCCGATCACTACACCGGCCCCGGCGCCCAGGCCAACAGCAGCAACCTGACCATGGGCAGGATCGGGTCGGGCGCCGCGTTCTCCGGGGTGCTGGGCGAGGTGCGGCTGTGGAGCGTGGCTCGCGAGCCGGCCCAGATCGGGCTGCCGGTCGCCGGGCGCGACCGGGGGCTGCTGGCGCGCTGGGCTTTCGAGGAGAACACGGGCAACGTCACCCTCACCAGCGACGGGAGCTACCCGGCGCGCCTGAGATCCACGCAGTGGGTGCGCGACCCCGATCCGATCGCCAGCCCGTTCCGCCTGTATCGCAACGGTGTGCCGGTGGTCGCGGTTTCCACGCCGGACCCGGGCCCGGCCGACTACGGCGACCAGCAGCTCACGCTGGGCGCCCGGCTGGCCGGCGGCGCGGTGAGCGAGCCGTTCAGCGGCATGCTGGAGGAGATCCGGATCTGGCGTACGGCACGCACCACCGAGCAGGTGCTCGACAACCTGTTCACCCGGCTCAAGGGTGACAAGCAGGATCTGGTCGCCTACTGGCCCTTCGACCGCGACTCCACCGCGATCACGGCCACGCAGGTGCACGATGAGGGGCTGCGGGGCAATGACCTGGAGTTTCCCGCGGCGCGTCCGCGGCCGATGCTCTCCAGCGCTCCCATCGCCACCGACACTGCCCAGGTGCGCTCCGCGCTGGCCGCGATCCGCACCCCCTTCCACGACACGATCGGCGCGGCTCCGGCGGTCGCGGAGTACGCGGACATGCAGCACACGGCCAAGGGCGAGCCGTTCGGCGTGCTCAAACGCTGCTACAGCTTCGTGCGTCAGGGCCGCTGGCACCTGGTGACCGGCTACAAGGTCGGCAACCTGGTGTCGGAGTGGGTGGGGCAGGCCCAGTTCGACCCGCAGCTCATCGGCTACATCGAAAGCGCCCCGCCGGTGCCGTCGGAGAACCTGACCGGCGCCGACTCCTTCGCCGGCGCCTCTTCGGTGGAGTTCACCGAGGCCGACCAGGTCACCTACAGCATGTCCTCCAGCCGCACCAGCAGCATCGATTCCTCCTTCGAGGTGAAGATCGGCCAGGACCAGAACCAGAACCTGCTGATGATCTCCGCGCCGATGGGCGTCGGTACGGCCAAGCCGATCGTGGAGGTGGACTACAAGCTCACGGGCGTCAGGAAGCTGGAGTTCTCCAACGCCTGGTCGGATGAGACCAAGCTCTCGCAGGGCCTGAACACCACGCGCGCCGCCAAGCTGCGCCTGACCGGCAACCTGGAGGACCCCACTCAGTTGCTCAACCCGGCCATCGGCCGCCGTTACGTGCCCGCCAATACGGGCTTCGCGCTGGTGCAGTCGGAGACGGCCGACATCTTCGCGTTGCGCCTGGCCCACACCGGGGCTCTGGTCGCCTACCGGATGATGCCCAACCCCGACATCCCCCGGGACTGGAACATCATCGCCTTCCCGGTCAATCCCCGTTACACCAAGCAGGGCACGCTGGACGGCGCGGTCGGCTTCGACGACCGGGGCAAGGTCCGCGATCCCGACTACCCGGCCGCCGCCGACTACGGTCAGCACAGCTTCTTCAAGCCCCAGGAGGCGTACGCGCTCAAACGCCGCATCGTCCGCGACCAGCAGCGGCTGCGCGCCTACTACGAGTCGATCTCCACCAAGACCCATACGCCCGACCAGACGCAGGTACAGGCCGGCAAGATCCTGCGGAACATGGGGATGACCGCCGAGGTGTCCTCGGGCGATCGCAACGGGAGCAGCAGTTCGGCCCCCGAGAAGTTCTCCCACCGGGACCTGGTCAACACCTACGTCTGGACGGCGCAGGGCGGCTTCTTCGCCGAGACCACCCAGGCCACCGACTCCGTCACGCAGACCCACAGCGGCAGCTACACCTTCAAGGCGGCCGATACGGGGACGGTGGAGTTCAAGATCACGATCGTGGGCTTCGGGCTGACCGGCCACATCGAAGCCTCCCTCGCGGGCAGCACCTCCGTGACCCGCACCCGGGCCAAGGACGTCAGTCGTTCCTTCGGTCTGACCGTCGACTGCGCGCCCTCCGGTGACCTGCAGCGCTACGACAGCG
Organism: Nonomuraea sp. 3-1Str; assembly: GCF_031570565.1. Classification (NCBI taxonomy): domain Bacteria; kingdom Bacillati; phylum Actinomycetota; class Actinomycetes; order Streptosporangiales; family Streptosporangiaceae; genus Nonomuraea; species Nonomuraea sp. 3-1Str. The sequence continues at coordinate 103,418 of NZ_JALHBK010000028.1, read as the reverse complement.
GCAAACCGGTCTTCACGGCGCAGGGCAAGCCCGTCCTGGTGCCGGGGAAGGTGGACGCCTACCGTTTCCTCACCTTCTACCTGGGTGAGAGCAGCGCCAACTTCGACGACTTCTTCCACAAGGTCGTCGACCCGGTCTGGCTGGCCAACAGCGGCGCCGCCGACGCCGCCGCGCTGCGCCAGGCCCGGCAGACGGCCGCCAAGCCGCCCTGCTGGCGGATCATGCACCGGGTGACGTTCATCAGCCGGGTGCTGCCGCCGATCCCGCCGCCGGGGGCGCCGCCGCTGGAGCGGGCGATGCGGGTGGAGAACATCTCCAGCAACTACGAGCTGATCCAGCGGCTGGCGCCGTACACCCGGACCGCGACGGCGAGCAAGGCGGTGCTGGCCACGGCCACTCGGGCGGCGCTCACCACGCATCTGCCCGAGCTGGTGCCGCACGCCGCCGAGGTGATCGACTACCTGGCTGACTACTACGGCATCGACAACTAGGAGGGATCCGCTCCCAGCATGCTCTCCACCAGGTCGGCGGCCCGCAGGGCGCCGCCCTCGGCACGCGCTTGGCTCCGCAGGCGCGCCGAGCGGCGAGTGACCTCCGGGTCGGCGACCAGGGCGAGCAGCGCGGTCCGCAGGGTCTCGGCGGTGGCGTCCTGGGTGTCGATCCGGCGGGCGATGCCCAGCTCGGTCAGCCGGTCGGCGTTCATGAACTGCTCGGCGCCCTGTGGTACGGCGATCATCGGCACTCCGGCCAGCAGCCCCTCGCCGCAGCCGCCTATGCCGGCGTGGGTGACGAAGGCGTCGGCCTGCGCCAGGGTGGCCCGTTGCGGCACCCAGGAGTGCACCTTGACGTTGGCCGGGATCTTCCCCAGTTCGCTCGCGTCGGTGTGCCGGCCGATCTGCAGGACGACGTGCCAGCCGGGCAGGTCGCCGAAGACGGCCAGGCACTGGCGGTAGAACTCCGGCCGGCGCGTGTAGGCCGAGCCCAGCGAGATCAGCAGGACGCGTTCGGCTCCGGCGGGCCGGGTCCAGCCGCCCTGCCGCTCGTGCGGGGGGGTAGCAGGGGCCGACGAAAGTCACCGTGTCGGTGTCGACCTGGTCGGCGTGGGGTTGCATGGCCTTGGGGATGAGCACCAGCGCCCGTGACGGCGGCCCGGAGAAGGCGTCCACGTCTGTCGTGGTCGCCCCGGCCTCGGCGAGCCAGCGGGCGAACCGCTCCCGGTAGGCGTCCGCACCGGGCAACTGCCGCAGCTGCGCCGCCACCTGCTCGTCGTATCCCTTCCAGGCCACGAACGTCGGCGACAGCTGCAGCACCGGCCGCCGCTGCGCCTCGGCGAGCGCCCGCCCGGCATAGGCGCCGATGTCGTACAGATACAGGTCCGCGGGGTCCTGGTCGTAGGCGGCCCGCAGCTGCGGCAGGGCCTGTACGGCGTCGCCGAGGAAGAGGTTCATGGCGACGATGGGGTCGTCGGGCCAGGCGTTGTCGGCCACCGGAAGCACCGAGGCGCACGGGATGAAATCGGCGTCGGCGCCCTCGATCAGGTCGCCGACCGCCGGGTCGTTGGCGTAGGTGACCCGGTGCCCGCGTGCCACCAGTTCCCGGATGATCTCCAGGCTGGGCGGCACGTGGCTGACGATCGGGGTGCCGATCATGGCGAGGTGTGACACGAAAGATCAGCTCATTTCTGGTCGAGGGCTGAGGCTTCCAGGGCGTCCACGTCGCCCGATCAGGGCTGGATCACCGAGGACCCGTTGCGTCGGCTCAAACGCCGCCCCGTCGAGGCCGACCGTACGAGGTCGCTGGACCGTGCCGAGGTCGCCGAGCTGCTTGGCCGGGAAAGGATTGCGCTTCGTGAGCGGACCTTGTGGCGGCTGCTGTACGAGTCCGCGGCACGGGCCTCCGAAGTCCTGGCGCTCGATGTCGAGGAACTGGACTTGCGTAATCGAAAGGCCCGGGTGCGGCGTAAAGGTGGCGCGGTGGACGTGATCGTGTGGCGAACCGGCACCGCCCGGCTGCTGCCCCGTCTGATAGGTGGACGCAGGTCGGGGCCAGTGTTCACCACCGACCGGCGGGCCCGAGTGGAGTTGCCGCCAGCCGACATCGACAGTGGCAGCGGGAGGGCGCGACTGTCGTATCGGCGGGCAGCTGAGCTGTTCGAGGCGGCCACCGGCGGCTGGACGCTCCATCAACTACGGCACTCGACGCTGACCCACGCGGCCGAGGATGGGGCCAACACCTCCACCTTGCTCGCCTTCTCCGGGCACACCTCGGTCGCTTCGCTGGCCCGCTACGCCCGGGTCTCGAGTGAAGCTCTCGGGCGCTGGCAGGCTGGACGCGATCCTGCCGCTCGCAAGCGGTGAGGGCGGACCTTCGAGAAAGCTGAGTGCAAGGGGATCGATATGCCTGCTAGATGACAGAGGAACGGCAGGAAGCCCGCGTGTGTGCCGCGCGGTTGATCTTCGCAGCGCAGGCCTTACGCTGTCTGGCGTACGGCCTGGCCGCCGTGATGGCCGTGGGCGCCGCGGCCCTCGTGCTGACCCTGGACCCGCAGGTCGTCATCCTCGGCGGCGGCTACTCCCGCTCCGCCGACCTCCTCATCGATCCCCTCGAGCGGGAGCTGCGCCGCCTCTGCCTGCGCGTCCCCGAGATCCGGGCGTCCAACCTCGGCGCGGACAGCGTCGCCCTCGGCGCGTTGCGCGTCGCCCTTGACCAGGTCGACGCGCGACTGTTCACGGACGGGATGCCGGCCCCACTCACCCTCCACGCCTGACTCACACCCTCCCTCAGCTGAAGACAGCGCACCCGCACCCAGGTTCTCAGCTGGAGGCGCCCCAGGTGAGGGAGAGGCCGGTGGCGGCGCGTTCGGTGCGGATCTCCATCATGCTGCCGAGGATGGTGGCATGGTCGGACACCACGGGCGTGGCGTCGAGCGTGTAGGTGATCCGGGTGCTGACGAGCACCGGGCTGCCCTCCGGCTCGTGGAGGTGGCGGGCGGTGTCGGGGTCGAGCAGGCCGGGCCGGACCACCTCGGACGCCCGGGCGACCGTCACTCCCGCGTCGGCGAGGGCCGTGTAGAGGGAGACGGCGGTGAAGTCACGGTCCTGGATCTGGTCGGCCACCGGCCGGCGGACCCAGGACACCTGGTGCAGGGCGGGACGTCCCGCGAACTCGCGGACCCGCTCCAGCCGCAGGGCGGTGTCGCCGGGGCGCAGCCGCAGCTCCGCGGCGATCCGGGCGGGGGCCCGGCGCACCGCCCGCCCGGTCACCGAGGTGCGCACATCGTGGCCCTGTTTGCGCAGGTCGTCGACCAGGCTGCGGAGCGAGTCGAGCTGGTACGCCAGGTGGGGCGGGGCGACGAACGTGCCCCGGCCGGGCTGCTGCACGATCAGCCTCTCGTCGCTGAGCTCCCGCAACGCCTGGCGCAGCGTCATGAGGGTCACCCCGTAGGAGGCGCTCAGCTCCCGTTGCGGCGGCAGGGCCTCACCGGGGGCGTAGTGTCCCGACCGGATCTTCGCGGCGAGGTCGGCGGCGATGGCGCGGTATCTCGCCTCGTGCCCGGCGTCGGGGGTCATCGTGGTCGGTCACACTCCTGGTCGAGGGCTTGCCGCAGGGTCGCGAGGAAGGCCCGCAGGTCGTCCGGCCCGGCCCCGTCGAGCACCCGCCGCATGACCGCGGCGCCGACCACCACGCCGTCGGCGTGCCGGCGGGCTTCGCGTGCCTGGTCCGGGGTGGAGATGCCAAATCCTAGCAAGACCGGCCGGTCGGTGGCGCTCCTGATCCGCTCGGTGAGCTCCGCCGCCGAAGCGGCGAGGGCGGTCCGTTCACCGGTGGTGCCCATGAGCGACACCGCGTAGACGAAGCCGCGGCTGCGGCACGAGATCTCCGCCAGCCGCGGCTGCGGCGTCGCCGGCGAGGCCAGCAGGACCAGCTCGATCCCGACGGCGGCGGCCGCGTCCGTCAGCTCGTCCGCCTCGTGCACCGGCAGGTCGGGCACGATCAGGCCGCCGACGCCGGCCCGGCGCAGCGCGGCGCAGAACGCCTCGGGGCCGTCGTGCAGCACCAGGTTGTAGTAGGTGCTGACGACCAGCGGCACGCCCACGTCCGGCATGCCGGACAGGTCGGCGAGGATCCGGCGGGTGCTCGCCCCCCGGGCCAGTGCCGTCTCGCTGGCCTGCTGGATGGTGACGCCGTCCAGCGTGGGGTCGGAGAAGGGCAGGCCGACCTCGATCGCGTCCGCGCCGGCGGCGGCGAACGCCCGCAGGTACTCCGTCCAGCCGGAGGTGATCCCCGCGGTGACGTACGGCATGAGCAGGCCGCGGCCGGTGTCCCGGCGGGCCCGCAGGTGGCGTTCGACCGCGCCCGCGGCCGGCGTGGGGTTGGTCACAGCAGCTCCTTCAGGGTTGAGGCGTCCTTGTCGCCCCGGCCGGACAACGTCATCAGCACCGTCGATCCCGCGGGCAGGTCGCCGTCGCCCGCCGCGCGGATCACCCAGGCGAGGGCGTGCGCCGATTCGAGCGCCGGGACGATGCCTTCGGTACGCGCCAGCCGTACCGCCGCGCCGACCGCCTCGTCGTCGGTCACCGTGACGTAGCGGGCCCGGCCCAGGTCGCGCAGGTGGGCGTGCTCCGGGCCGACCCCCGGGTAGTCGAGCCCGGCGGCGATGGAGTGCGCCTGGGTGATCTGCCCGTCCTCGTCCTGCAGGAACAGCGAGCGGCTGCCGTGCAGGACGCCGAGCCGGCCGCGGGCCGCCCCGGCGCCGCCCTCCGCCTCGACCCCGACCAGGCGCGCCGGGGTGTCGGCGAATCCGGCGAACGTGCCGGCCGCGTTGGAGCCGCCGCCGACGCACGCGACCACGTAGTCCGGCACGCCGGTCCGCAGCTCGGCGGCGCACTGCCCGCGGGCCTCGTCGCCGATGACCCGCTGGAACTCCCTGACCATCCATGGGTACGGATCCGGCCCGACGACGGAGCCGATGCAGTAGTGGGAGTCGCCGGTCGTGCCCACCCAGTGCCGCATGGCCTCGCTGGTCGCGTCCTTGAGGGTGCGGCTGCCCGTGGTCACCGGGACCACCTCGGCGCCCAGCATGCGCATCCGGAAGACGTTCAGCGCCTGCCGCTCGATGTCGCGCTCGCCCATGAACACCGTGGCCTCCAGCCCGAGCAGCGCGGCGGCCGTCGCGGTGGCCACCCCGTGCTGGCCCGCTCCCGTCTCGGCGATCAGCCTGCGCCGTCCCATCCGGGTGGCCAGCAGGGCCTGGCCCAGCACGTTGTTGATCTTGTGGGATCCGGTGTGGGTGAGATCCTCGCGCTTGAGGTACAGCTGCACGCCCAGGGCCTCCGACAGCCGGTGGGCCGGTGTGAGCGGGGTCGGCCGCCCGGCGTTCACGGCGAGCAGCCGCGCCAGGGCGCCGCGGAACCCCGGATCCGCCCACGCCTCGCGGAACGCCTCGTCCACCTCGCGGCACGCCTCCACGAGGGACTCCGGCGCGTACCGTCCGCCGTACTCGCCGAATCGGCCCCGGGCTCGTGGCTCGCCCATCGTCCCGTCCAGCGGGACCGGCTCCCGCCAGGGCAGCGCGTCTCGCATGCCATCCTCCTATCGTTCTATAACTCTGTGAAGAGTTCTATAACAGTGAGTGTGGCACAGGCGGGGTGGACGTGCCACCGCCGGGTGCTCGGCACGGCAGCGCCGGATGGCTAGATCTGGTCCCCGTTCTCGACGACGTGGCGCACGCCGGGGTGGGGTCGTCGTCGTGGCGGTGTGCCGCCGCTGTCCGGGCGGTACTCGAAATGCCACCACTCGTTGTCGTACATGCGGTAGAGGTGGTAGCGGGCGCCGTGTTCCTCGAGCCAGCGCGCGCCTTCGTGGGGGCGCACGTCCAGCGCGATGCCCTTGACGTGCGGGGATTCCGCCGGAGGTAACACGAGCATGCGTGCCGAGGCAGGAGAGCCGGAGCGGCGCACCTCCTCGTCGAACATCCGTTGCTGGACAAGGGGATCGCGGTATCCGGAGGTGAGGCCGAGGAGCTGGCCGTGGCGCCAGAGCGCCTCGGTGCGCGCCGCGATGAACGCCGCCATGGTGCCGTCGGTGAGCCCGGTGAGGTCCTCGGCGGGGAACCGCATCCGCAACGCCCAGCGGCAGGCCAGCTCGCGGGCGCGGCCGGGATGCCGGGCGAACGCCGCGGGCAGCAGGAGCACGGCGAGCAGCAGCGTGACCGCGGCGAACAGCCGGTCTCGGGGCCGAGGCGGGATGGTGCGTGGTTCGCTCATGACGACTACGATTGGCACCCGATATGCGCGCGTTGTCCGCCGCATGTCACCGTTCATCGACGGCGCCCACCGTCTGCGCGACCGTGACGCAACCATGACACGGCGCGGACGAGGCGGGGACACGGCCGGCCGACAGTGAACAGGGTTGACTGGCGGGCGAGTTACGGAGCGAACTGTGATATTCGGCGGCGTGTCGCGAGTGTTGTTGATCGAGGATGACCCGGCCGTGCGGGAGGGCCTCGATCTGGCCCTGACCCGGCATGGGCACCGGGTGCGCGCGGTGGAGTCCGGCGAGCAGGGGCTGGATCGGCTGCGCACGGACCTTCCCGACGTCATCGTGCTCGATCTGATGTTGCCCGGCATGGACGGGTTCGAGGTCTGCCGCCGCGTCCGGGCCGCCGGTGACGTACCGATCATCATGCTGACCGCGCGCGGCGACGACATGGACGTGGTGGCCGGGTTGGAGGCGGGCGCCGACGACTACGTGGTCAAGCCGGTGCAGCCCAGAGTGCTTGAGGCACGCATACGAGCGGTGCTCCGGCGGATCGGCCGGGACCAGGCGGAGCTGGAGCGGCACGGGGACCTGACCATCGATCGGGCCGGGCTGGTGATCGCCAACCGCGGCGTGCCGGTCAGTCTCGCTCCGACCGAGCTGCGCCTGCTGCTCGAGCTCTCCGGCGCGCCGGGCCGGGTGCACAGCCGCCAGCAGCTGCTGGAGTCGGTGTGGGAGCACGGGTATTTCGGCGACTCGCGTCTCGTGGACGCCTGCGTGCAGCGGCTACGCGCGAAGATCGAGGACGACTCGGCGGCGCCCGTCTACGTGCAGACGGTGCGTGGGTTCGGGTACCGGTTCGGGCCGGTGTGAGCAGCCGGTGGCACCTCGACCGCGCCCGGGGCTGCGTGCCCGGCTGTTGTTCGCCTTCGCACTGCTGTGTGTGGTCACCGCGACGGCGGTGGCCGGCGGGATGTACGTCCAAGCCCGCATCGACATCCTGCAGCGGGCCCAGGATGCCGCGGTGGAGGCGATGAGAAGCCGCCTGGAGGCGGTCTTCCCGTTGCGGAGTCCGGCGCCGGGCCCGGACGAGCTCGACGAGATCGCCCGTGCGGTGACCGACCAGTACAGCTCCGCGGTTGCCATCTACCACGGGGCGCACTCGCCGGTCATGTCGCCGCCGGGGCTCTGGAAGCCGCCCAACGTGCCGGTCCTGGACCCCGGGCTGATTCCCGAGGACTTGCGGCGGGTGGTGGCCGGCGGCGACATCGCGTGGCAACGCGTGGTGTGGCGGGGCGAGCCCCACCTGATCATCGGTACGCCGTTGCTGATCGTCGAGCGCGACCGGACGACGCGGATGTCCGGCATCGAGGTCTACACCGCGCGCAGCCTGCTTCCCGAGCAGCTCAGCATCGACCGGCTCGCCACATCCGCCTGGCTCACCGGCGGGGCGGCCCTGGCGTTCGCGGTCGTCCTCGCGTTGCTGGCCACCCGTGGCGTGCTCCGCCCGGTGCGCGAGCTCGGCCGGGCGGCACGCCTGCTGGGCGAGGGCGAGCTGCGGACCAGGATCGCGGTCAGCGGCTCCGATGAGCTGGCCGATGTGGCACACACGTTCAACAACACCGCCGCGGAGCTGGAACGGCACGTCGAGCAGCTGCGCGAGATGGAGGCCGACGCCCGCCGGTTCGTGGCCGACGTGTCCCACGAGCTGCGCACCCCGCTGGCCGCGCTGACCGCGGTCGCCGACGTCCTCGATGAGGAGGCGGCCCGGCTCCCCGAGCCCGCCGGCCGCGCCGCCAGGCTGGTCGGCCAGGAGACGCTCAACCTCACCGGGCTGGTGAACGACCTCATCGAGATCAGCAGGTTCGACTCCGGCGTGGCGGCCCTCGCGCTGAACGAGGTCGACGTGGCCGAGCTGGTGCCCGCGACCCTGCGTGTCCGGGGCTGGTCGGAGCTGGTGGACGCCGAGCTTCCACCCGCGGTGACGGCACGGCTGGACCCGCGCCGAGTGGACGTCATCCTCGCGAACCTGGTCGGCAACGCCCTGCGACACGGCGAGCCTCCGGTGTCGGTACGGCTTTCGGCCGACCCGCACTGGATCGCCCTTGAGGTCCGCGACCACGGGCCGGGGCTGGAGGGAGCGGTGCTGCCGCACGTGTTCGACCGGTTCTACAAGGCCAGCGCGGCCAGGACCAGGTCCGAGGGCAGCGGCCTCGGCCTGGCCATCGCACGGGAGAACGCGCGCCTGCACCGAGGCGACCTCACCGTCACCAACGCCCCGGACGGCGGCGCCGTCTTCACGCTCCGCCTGCCACGCCGGTCACCCGACCCGGACGGAGGCCCCGAGTGAGGACCGGGCTCGCCGGCCGCATGCTCGCCGCGGGACTCGTATCGCTCGTCGCCACGGCCGGCTGCGGTGTGCGGCCCAGCGACGCCATCTCCGTCGGTGACCCGCCGAGCGGAGCCGTCGAACCAGCACCAGCCACGATGACCACCCTCTACCTGGTCGAGAACGGCCGGCTCCACGCGGTGACGCGGCTCACCCGTCGACCGATGTTCCCAGCGGACACGCTCGCGCTGCTGGCGGCCGGACCGTCCGCGCAGGAACAGGCGAACGGACTGACCACCGACGTCCCGCCCGAAGCCGGCCCGTTCTCGGTGACCGCCGAGTCCGCCGGCCATTTGGTGGTCACCCTGTCCACTGCGGCCGACGAACTGTCCACACTGGCCGTCGAGCAGATCGTGTGCACGGCCGCCGCCAAGGCGCCGGAAACCCGTGCCCAGGTCACCGTCGTCGGTGCCGGGCAGCGCGTCGGCCCCCGGAGCTGCCCGGGGTGACTCTTCTGCTCACCCCGTCACGGCGGCGTGGGCGTCGGGTTCGGGGGCGCCCGATGATGGGGTGTGGTCGCGGAGCGGGACCTCGCGGATGAGCCAGGACGCCGCGAAAGCGATCAGCGCGAGAACGGCCGCGCCGATGAGGATGCCCTGCAAGCCGCTGGTGACGGCCTCTCGCACGGCGTCGGCTGTCCGAGCGGGCAGGCCGGGCAGCAGTTCGGGCGTGAGTTCGCCGCCTGTGGCCAGCCGGTCGGCCGCCGCCGGACCGAGGTGCGTACTGAGGTCGGCCCGCATGCGGCCCGCGTACACACTGCCCAGCAATGCGATGCCGAGGGAACCGCCGATGGTGCGCAGCAGGGTGACCGTCCCGCTGGCGGCGCCCATGTCCCGCGGATCGGCACTGTTCATGGTGACCAGCGTCGTACTCTGCATCACCAGGCCCATCCCGGTGCCGATGACCAGGCCGAGCGCGGAGGCCGCCGCCGCCGGGGTGGCGATGTCGAGCAGCAGCAGGAGCAGAGCGCCCGCGATCATCAGTGCGCCGCCGAGGATGGGATGGACGCGGTAGCGGCCGTTGGCGCTGATGAGACGGCCGGTGACCAGCTGCGCGCCGAGCATGCCGAACATCAGCGGCAGCAGCAGCATGCCGCTGGCCGCCGGCGAGAATCCCTGGACGAACTGCATGTACTGCGGCAGGTAGTTCGTCACGCTGAGCATGATCGCGCCGACAAGGAAACTGAGGACCTGGACGAGCGTGAAGTTGCGGTCCTGGAACAGGCGTGGCGGGATGATCGGTTCGGCGGCGCGCCGTTCGACGGCCACGAATCCGGCCAGGGCGAGAACGGCGACGGCGGTCAGGGCCAGAACCTGAGGTGAGGACCAGGAGTAGGTGGTCCCGCCCCAGCTCGCCAGCAGAGTCAGGGCCACGATGGCGGTGGTGAGCAGGGCCGCTCCGCCGTAGTCGATGCGGACTTTGACGCGTTCGACGGGTGGCAGGTGGATGCGGGTGGTGATGATCAGGAGGGCGACGGCGCCGAGCGGCAGGTTGACGTAGAAGGTCCAGCGCCAGCTCAGGTAGTCGGTGAGCAGGCCGCCGACGAGCGGGCCACCGATGTAGGCGATCGGCATGATGACGCCGATCATCGACTGCAGGCGGCCGCTGTGGCGTGGTGGTACGAGCACGCCGATGATGGCCAGCGCGCCGACCATCAGCCCGCCCGCGCCCAGGCCCTGGACGGCGCGGAAGGCGATGAGCTGGCTCATGTCCTGGGACACGCCTGACAGCACGGAGCCGGCCATGAAGAGCGCGATCGCGGTGATGAAGCTGGCCTTGCGGCCGTACAGGTCGCCGAGTTTGCCCCAGATCGGGGTGGTGGCCGCGCCGGCGAGCATGTACGCGGTCACCACCCACGGCAGGTGGTTCAGGCCGCCGAGGTCGCCCACGATCGTGGGGAGCGCGGTGCCGACGATCAGGCCGTCCAGCATGGCCAGGAACATGCCGAGCAGCAGGCCGAACACCGCGAGATACGGCAAACGGTCGTTCATCGCGGTTCAGGCGGCGTAGGGGCGGACGGCCTTGGCCTCGCGCAGGGCGTGCGCCCACCAGGCGAGCTGGTCGAGCATGACCTTGGCCGCGGCGCCGGCGGCGGGGTCGACGGCCTTGCCGTCCCCGTCGAACTGCTCCCAGGCGCGCTGGAAGCCGACGCTGTCGCGGATGGTGACCGCGTGCAGTTCGGCCAGCACCAGGCGCAGCTGCTCGACCGCGCGCGATCCGGCGGAGAAGGCGCCGTAGGACACGAAGGCGACCGGCTTGGCGTGCCATTCCCTGGTGTGCCAGTCGATGGCGTTCTTCAGGGCCGCCGGGAAGCTGTGGTTGTACTCCGGGGTGACGATGACGAAGGCGTCGGCCGCAGCCAGCCGCGGTGATACGGCTGCGAGCAGGTCCTTGGCCTCCTGCGAGGCCGGGGGCTGTCCGAGCACGGGGAGAACGGTGGGCAGCGGGGTCTCGACGAGATCGACGAGGTCGGCGGTCATGTCGTCGCGCTGCGCGATGTGGTCGAGGACCCAGCTGGCCACTCGGGTGCCGAAACGGCCGTCGCGGGTGCTGCCGAGGATGACTGCGATCTTCAGGCGGTCGTCGTTCATGAGCGGTCTTCCTTCTTGTGTGTACGGCGTATCGGAATGAGATACAACGTACACAGCAATGTGTACGTTGTCTACTTTTGATACGTTGTATCTGGGACGAGCCGGAGGGAAGCCGCACGCCATGCCAACCGAGAACGACAAACCGCGCCTATCACTCTGGGAACGCCTGGAACGCCCCACCCCTCCTCAGCGTCAGACGCTCTCCCCGCAGCGCATCGCCACGACCGCGGTCGCGATCGCCGACGCGGAAGGCCTGGAAGCCATCACCATGCGCCGCCTGGCCACCGAACTGGGCGTCGCCCCCATGGCGCCCTATCGCTACGTCTCGGGCAAGGACGACCTCCTGGAGCTGATGGTCGACCACGTCTACGCCGACCTTCACCTCCCGGTCGACCGCGAGTGGCGCGAGACCATGCGCGCCCTGGCCCTGCGGACCCGTGAGCTGATGCTCCGGCACCTGTGGCTGGCTCAGCTGTCCCCGCAGGCGAGGCTCTCGCTCACACCCAACAGGATGACCGTCGCCGAGCGGGCCCTGTCGGCTCTGGACGGCCTGGGCCTGGACGCCGACGCGATGATGAGCATCTTCCGCGCGGTGGACGCCTACGTCCACGGCGCCATGAACTACGAGAGCGCGGTGCGCAACCTCATCGACGAGCACGGCTGGTCCGACGGCGACGACCTGCGTTCGGAACTGGCCCCGGAGATGATGTGGCACATGCGGACCGGCCGCTATCCCACCTTCCGGCGCTACCTGCACACCGCCACCCGCAAGGACGACGCGCAGTGGCAGTTCGAAACCGGCCTCACCTACGTCCTCGACGGCATCGCCGCCACCCTGGCCATCTGACGCCAGAGGCAGGCAGGACCACGGCCGTGGACATTCTGTCCACGCTGCTCAGGGCTGACGCGGGCACGGCCGGTGTCAACGGCTTCGACCTCGCCACGCAACCGGCGAACGTGCGGGAGCCGGTCAGCTTCCGGACCCCTACCGCTCCGGCGGGCCGGTCGCGGGGAGTGTTCGTTCCCATGTCTGTTCCAGCAGGCTCTCGGCCAGCCGCCGGACGGCAGTGCGCAGTTCCTGCGGCGACAAGATCGTGAACGGGAAGCCGAGCCCGGCGAGCATGGCGGCCATGCCGTCCAGGGACTCGGCACGCGTCCGCAGGAGGACTCCGTCCGGGGTTTCGGTGAGTGTGGCCACCGACGGCGGGATGCGCCGGGACGCCTCTGCGAGCGGAACGTGCAGAGTGACCTCGACAGTGTGCGCATACGGTACCTGGGCCAGCGACGCGGTGACCTGCCGCACCGGGTCGGACTCCTCGGGGATCTCATAGGAGGCAGTCCCCGGGACGACGGAGGAGATCCGGTCGACGCGGAAGGTCCGGATCTCGCCGGAGCGGTGGTCGTGGCCGGTCACGTACCAGCGGCCGGAGTGGAAGACCAGGCCGTGGCCGTCCAGTTCGCGTTCGGTCTGGGCGCCTTTCCAGGAGCGGTGGCGCAGTGTGACCCGGCGGCGGTCGCGGATCGCGGCGGCCAGGGTCAGCACGGCCCGGCTCGCGGGCGTCGGCGCCGCGCGTTCGGCGAGGGTGAAGTCCAAGGTCTCCTCCAGCGCGCCGACCTGTTCTCGCAGCGTGGCCGGCAACACTCTCCGGATCTTGGCCAGGGCGGCTTCGGTGGCCTGGGCGGCAACGCCCAGGCGGCGTCCGGCGAGCAGGCCGAGAACCACGGCGGTCGCCTCGTCGTCGGTGAGCATCAGCGGTGGCAGCTTGTAGCCGGGCATCAGCCGGTAGCCGCCGTAGCGGCCGCGCTCGGCGGCGACCGGGATGCCCAGTTCGGCGAGCCGGGCGGCGTAGCGCCGGACGGTCCGCTCGTCCACACCGAGCCGCTGCGCCAGGTCGCGGCCGCCCATCCCGTGGTGCGCCTGGAGCAGTTCGAGCATCGCCAGCATCCGGGTCGCCGGATATGACACAGGTCACCCACTTAATCCGGGCGGATTCTGTCCGCTATCAGCTTTAGCGTAGCGACATCGGCTCACTGGAAGGACGATGAGATGGCGAACTACGTGCTGGTTCCCGGCTTCTGGCTCGGCGCCTGGGCTTGGGACCAGGTGGCGCAGCAGCTGCGCGCCGCCGGACACCAGGTGCGGGCGGTCACCCTGACGGGGCTGGGGGAGAGGGCTGGGGAGCTGTCGCCGGAGGTCGGCGTGGAGACCCATGTCCTCGACATCCTCGCGGCGATGGAGGGATGGGAGGAGGTCGTCCTGGTCGGGCACAGCGGGGCGAGCGTCCCGGTGACCGCGGTCGCCGACCGGCATCCCGAGCGGCTCAGCCGGGTGGTCTACGTCGACACCGCGCCGCTGCCGTCCGGTGTGGCGGTGATCGACTTCAATGACGAGGACACGCAGAAGGCCTGGCGCGCTCAGGTCGGGGACGGATATGCGCTCGATGTGCCCAGCTTCGAGCAGGAGGAGAGGATGTTCGCAGGACTGACTGAGGAGCTTTGGGCGCAGATCCGTGCGAAGGCGACGCCGCAGCCGTGGGGCGCGGTCACCCAGTCGATTCAGCGGCCGCAGCAGATCCCGGCGACGCCGAAGACCATGATCGCCTCGACGATGCCGCTGGTGGTGATCCGCGAGCTGATCGCTTCGGGGAACCCGGCGTTCGCCCCGCTCGGCACACCCGAATGGACCTTCGTCGAGCTGCCGACCGGCCACTGGCCGATGATCTCGCGACCGGCGGATCTCGCCGCGTTGCTCTGACGACCCGGCGAGACGATCCGTCCGGGTGTTCAGCTCTGTGCATGTCAGAACCAGGCCGCACCGGCATCGTCAGGGCGGCCTGGCAAGGCCCGCTCACCACCGGTCCCAGTGCAGGACCTCCTCGCGCGGGATACGGGGGCCGGGTTGAAGTCGGTGCCGATGGTGAAGGCCAGCGGGATGAAGGCCGCCAGCATGACTTCCTCGCACGGAACGCCGAGCACCCGTGCCAGCTCGCGCTCGAGCGGCCCCTGCGCCGTGGTCCACACCGTGCCCAGGCCCCGCTTCTCTTCAGGAAATGGCCCTTCCGTGAAGTACGGAGGTGAGGAACCGCCGGACAGCCGTCGGCGCTGAGAAGGATCTTGATCGCAGCGAGCGAAGACTGTTCATTGATCACGAAGTTCATAGGCGCCTTGCCCGATGTCGGCGTCGGCGACTCATTCGTTGACCCATGCGCAGGCCCTTGAGCGGCAACCAGTAGCGTTAGCGAGCCGTCGGGGCTGGGTTACCGGTGCAAGTGCGGAACCGGTAGAGCAGCAGCGGGAGGTAAGCGGCCGCGGTGGCCATGGTGGTGGCCTGCCGCTCGGTCTCTCGGTTGATGTGGCGTGGGTCGCGGGCTCGCCTGGACATGCTCGGGCTGACGTTCATCTAACGGTTGTTAGATGAACACTCGGGGACCCCTTCGATCACGGGAAACGCCGCCGGGCGGACTCCGAGGCCCGCTCCGCCCGGGCCTGCGCCGCCTTGATCCACCGGTAAGAACCCCGAACGAGACACCTTCAGCACCCAGCACAGCCGCTTGACGCCGAAGGCAGGCGGATGGATGCCGATTCCCAACAGCTCGGGACCGGTGACCAGTAGGCGTCGGATGCGTTCATCCAGCGGGACGGCTCCTCGGTGGTGCCGCAGGCATCACGGACGCCGGCTGTGCGGTGACCGCAGCGGGTCGTCGTGCCGGCCGCTCTGCGGCCCGTGAGTGATGCGGGAGCTCGATGGTGATGTCGAGGCCGCCGCCTGGGCGGACTGTGATCGCGATGTGTCCATGGTGGGCATGGGTGATCGCGCGCACGATGGACAGTCCCAGGCCCAGGCCCGGGCTGTCGGTGCGGACGCGGGTGCCCTGCCCGTGCACGAACGGTTCCAGCAGCGTCTGGGCTTCCTCGGGCGCGATCTCGCGGCCGGTGTTGCAGATCCGCAGCACGGCGCGTGCGCCCGCTGTGCGCGTCTCGACGATGAGGTGCCCGTCGGCGTGGTTGTAGCGGAGCGCGTTGTCGACCAGGTTACCGACCAGGCGTTCCAGCAGGACGGGCTCGCCGGTGACCGGTGCGGGCCGCAGCCTTGCGTGTACGGCTATGCCGGCGGCTGCCGCTTGCTCCTCGGCCGTGCCCAGGGCGGCTGCCGTGATGGCGGCCAGATCGGCCGCCTCCCGCGTGCCGGCTCCGGCCTGGCTGCGGGCCAGCAGCAGCAGCCCGTTCAGGACGCGCTGCATGTGGGTGACGGCGTCGCGCACGTCGCCGGCCATCGCGAGCAGCTCGTTGCGGCTGGGGTTTCCGTCCAGGGTGACGTCGATCGCGGTGCGGGCGGTGGTCAGCGGGGTGCGCAGCTCGTGGGCGGCGTTGGCGGTGAACAGCCGCTGGCTGTCCAGGATCCGGTCGCGCTCGGCGACGCCGCACTGGATGCGGTCCAGCATGTCGTTGACCGTGCCCGCCAGCGCCGACAGTTCGTCGGCCGGGGTGGTGACCGGGACCCGCTCGGTGAGGTTCTCGGCCGACAGCCGGCGGGCGGCGGCGGAGATGACGCGGATCGGCCGCAGCACCCGGCCGGCCACCAGCCAGGCGAGCACGGCGGCCAGGGCGGTCACCACGACGAGCGCCAGACCGGCCTGGGGCAGCAGCGCGGACAGCGTGTCGGCCTGCACCCGATCGGCCAGCTCGCGCAGGTCCTGCGGCTGCGGCACCAGCTGCAGGGTGCCCTGCGCATCGGGGCCGGCTGGGTCCAGGTGGGTGACGAGCGCCGGGCGCCGTTTCATCAGCAGGTAGGTCAGGCCGGTCAGCGCGGCGCCGGCGGCCAGTACGAGGGCGGTCTGCAGGATGGCGAGCCGGGCGCGGGCGGTCAGTCTCATGGGCTGATCCGGTAGCCGGCGCCGATGATGGTCTCGATCAGTGGCGGGTCGCCGAGCTTGCGGCGCAGGGTGCCGACGGTGATCCGGACCGCGTTGGTGAACGGGTCGGCGTGCTCGTCCCACACCCGTTCCAGCAGCATCTCCGCGCTGACGACGTCGCCGCCGGCGGCCAGGAGTTGCTGCAGCACGCCGAACTCCTTGGGAGTCAGGCGCAGCAGCCTGCCGTCCCGCTCGGCGCTGCGCCGGGCCGGATCCAGGCTCACCCCGCCGGTGCGCAGCACCGGTGGACGAGCCGGCGCGCTACGCCGTACCAGGGCGTGCACGCGGGCGACCAGCTCGGAGAACGCGAACGGCTTGCCGAGATAGTCGTCGGCGCCCAGCATCAGCCCGCCGACCCGGTCCTCCACCGCGTCGGACGCGGTCAGCATCAGCACCCGCGACACGCCCCGCTGGACGAGCCGGCGGCAGACCTGGTCGCCGTGCACCTCCGGCAGGTCCCGGTCCAGGACCACCACCTCGTACGGGATGAGCTCGCATTTGTCCAGCGCGCTGCGGCCGTCGAGAGCGAGGTCCACGGTGAAACCGTGCTTGCGCAGCCCGGCCTCGATGTAGCCGGCGAGGGGCTGCTCGTCTTCGACCAGGAGGACACGCATCCGGGCAGTATCGCAACGTCCACATATGGACCACATATGGTTCGCCGATCGCCCGCTGATAGGCGCCGGCCGGTAGATGTGATCACCTCGAAATCCCCTTAGAAAGGATCATGACGAGATGAGCCGTGCACGAGCGGCCGGCATGACCGGGTTGGCATCGGCCATGCTGGCGTTGAGTCTCCACACATCCGCCACCGCCGCCGTCGAGGTCAAGCCGGGAGACGTCCAGCAGGCGATGAAGGACCTGGCGAAGACGGACGGCGTGGTGGGGGCCATCGGCGAGCTGTACGTCGACGGCCGGCGCAAGGGGCAGGGGAGCGCGGGGACGCGCCTGCTCGGCGGCAAGGGTGGGCACATTCCTGCGGCTTCCCGTTACCGGGTGGGGTCCCAGACCAAGCTGATGACGGCCACGGTGGTCCTGCAACTGGTCCAGGAGGGCAAGCTCGGCCTGGGGGACACGCTGGCCGCCGTTCTGCCGCAGGTGGCGCAGCAGGATCTGGTCGAGCGGGCCGGCGAGATCACCGTCCAGCAGCTGCTCCGCCACAGCTCCGGCATCCCTGACTTCTTCGCTTCGGGGAAGTTCGACGACGCCTTCGACTTCACGACCTACTACTCCCCGATCGACCTGGTGAAGGCATCCCGCGAGGTCCCCCGCACCGGGGAGCCGGGCGCGGGGTTCGCCTACTCCAACACCAACTACGCTCTCCTCGGCCTGATCGTCGAGAAGGTAACCGGCCGCAGCCTGTCCGCCGAGCTGGAGCGGCGTCTTTTCGTACCTCTGGGGATGAAGCACACCTATGTGACCACCAGGCCTCCTCAGGGGATCAAGGGCCCGCACGGGCACGGCTACTACCCCGACGCCAAGGGCAGGCCGCGCGACGTCGACCGGCAGAACGCGAGCCTCGGCGGCGCGGCCGGAGGAGTGGTCTCCACCTCCGGCGATCTCAGTGCCTTCTACCGCGCGCTCAACCAGGGCCGGCTGCTGCCGGCGGACCTGCAGAAGGCGGCGGGACAGCCGCGGCCCGATCTGTGTGGCGGAACGGTCGCAGCGGCCGCGGGCAGCGGCCCCGGCTTCCTGGCCGTGACCTACACCTCCGCCGACGGCCGGACCCAGCTCGTGGTATCCACCACGCTGAAGATCGACAACCAACAGGCCATGCCCGTCAATGACGCCATGAACAAGGCCGCCGCAACCGTGCTCTGCCCAAGCCGATGACCGGAGGCGTCCATCCACCGCGACCTGCGTCCACGAGCCTCCGGACCCCGCGAACCGATCAACGGCATCGACGTGGCGCCCGGTAGCCGGGGCCCCGGCGGCAACAGCGTGATGCAGCCTCCTGTCCATGCACTCTTGAAAAGGAATATCTCCATGGTTGTCAGCCGTAGGGCCTTTGTCGGCGGAGCGGTGCTGATGGCGCTTGCCGCCACCGGAGGGCCGGTCGCGCGGGCGGCGGCCGCTGTTCCCTCACGAGAAGATTGGCGTGCCTTTCATGCCTATCTGAAGGAACTGGCCGCTGCCGGGAAGTTCTCGGGAGCGGTCCTGGTGGCCAAGAACGGCCGGCCGGTACTGAACAACGCCTACGGCATGGCCGACAAGGCCGGGAACGAGGTCAACACGCTGCAGACGCGATTCTGCATCGGCTCCATGGGCAAGATGATCACCGGCGTCGCCGTCGCCCAGCTCGTCCAGAGAGGCAAGGTCTCCTTCCAGGACACGATCGGCACGTACGTCAAGGGGTTCCCGAACGAGATCGCCGACACGGTAACCGTTCATCACCTCCTCACCCACACCTCGGGCATGGGCGAGGTTCCCGGGAACGACCATGCGCAGACCGACGTCGACGTCCTGATGAAGGAGATCGTCAAGCAGCCGCTGACGTCCGAGCCGGGCACGAAGATGCAGTACAGCAATGCCGGCTACATCGTCCTGGGCGCGATCATCGAGCAGGTGGCCAAGCAGGACTACGCCGACTACGTCCGCAAGCACATCCTGACGCCCGCGCGGATGCACGACACCTTCCTCGGCCCCTGGACGCCCGTCAAGGTTAAGCGCATGGCTCATCCCTACGCACTGTTCGACACGAACGGCCGGTGGGTCGGCATGCCGACGATGGACGGCACCACACCGGAGGGCGAGCTACGCGACCTCGGCGACCAGCCCGACGGGGCGTCGCCGGCTGGTGGCGCCATCTCCACCGTGGGCGACATGCTCAAGTTCGCCCAGGCCCTGCAGGGACACCGGCTGCTCAATGCCAAGCTCACCCGGATCGTCATGGAGGGCAAGGTGCAAGGCATGAACAAGGACAGCAAGTACGCCTACGGCTTCAGCGACGAGCTGCGCAACGGCGTGCGCGTGGTCGGCCACAACGGCGGCATCCCCGGCTACTGGAGTGAGCTGGACATGTTTCCCACCAAGGGCTACACCATCGTCATCCTCACCAACCAGGACCTCGCCCTCTTCGAGCCACTCAGGAAGGCCAGAACCCTGATAACGGGTTAGCGCCGCCTCTAGGCGGTTGAGTCTTTCCGATCGACACATTGTCGGCTATCCGCAGCAGGGCGGCCTGGCAACCTGGCCGATCGGCACAATCGAGAGCGTGGGCAGGACTGCTGACGAATTGAGGTTAGTAGGCGAGTTCTCCGATGCCGCCATCGACGCGCAGGACGGTGCCGGCGGTGTAGGCGGACTCGTCGGAGGCGAGGTAGACAGCTGCCTTCGCCAGCTCGGTGGCGGTGCCGCAAACGTCCGCCAGCCAGGCGAGGAAGGGTACGACGCCCCCGAGGCCATTGAGCAGGTATACCTCCGGATCTGGCCGGCCCCTTACAGCATCCCCGCCGCGATCAAGCGATGGACGGCTGACCGCCAGAAGGGTCCAGTGCGGGCGGTGTCATCGGAATAGCGCAATAGCTCCACGGACCTCGGCGCGCGGTGGGCTCAGACCTCCAAGCCCACCGCGATCCCCGGATTCCGCCTTGGTGGCCTTGTTCTATTCAGGTTGCGGGCGTCCAGGCTCACATGAGCCTTCAGCGGAACGCGCTGCCCGGTGTCGATGTAGTGGGCCGCACTCCCGGCGTCGGCGAAGCCGGGTCCAGGTGACGATCGTCGCTGTCACGGGCGCACGGCCGGCGGGCGCGTGGCGGCACAGCCTGTACGGCCTGTACGGCCACGACCTCATAAGGCTGCGGTGGCGGGAAACGATCAACGACCTTCCTGGAAGCGATCTTTCCAGCCCTATCTCAACCGCAGGCCACACCCACTCGTGAACACCCCGAGACAGGACCTCTCGTGCTGCGGCGAAGATCCTTTCCGTTCTCGCGCAAGATCATTGTCATCGCCAACGGCGGTTCCTGGGTTCCTCGACCCCGGACCCGTCAGGTCCGGACCTTGCGTCAAGCCGCGGGCCGCAGGTGCTGTCGCGCCCATTCCTCGAAGCTGGTGAGCGAAAGGCCGAAGTCCCTGGCGTACTGCGGGCGGGCCGGCTGGCCGGCTATGTTCATCCACTCGTGTGAGACACCCATCGCCGGCATTCCGGCGGCGAGCGCCTGCTCCTCGGTCATGTCCGGCGCGGACAGGTACGTGCCCAGCGCGCGGGAGAGGACCTCGGCGACCTCCGTCATCGACAGATAGTCACTCGCCAGCTCCAGCTCGACCCCATGGAACCGCTCCGGCTCGGCGATGGCCGCGGCGGCCGCCCTGCCGATGTCATCCACCGCGGCGAGGGACAGCCGGGTATCCGGCTTCACGACACTCACCAGGCCGCCTTCGACACCGCGCGGGAACAGGAAAGCCATGGACGGCAGGAAGTTCTCCATGAAGAAACCCGGCTTGAGGATCGCCCAGCGGGAGAAGCCAGCCGCGCGAACCCGGTCCTGGATTGTGCTCTTGGCTCCCAGGCTGCCGTCCAACGAGCCCCAACGGCCTGCGATCCAGCCAGGAGTCTCGGTGTGCTGACCGGCGCCACTGGTGGACGTGTGTACGAACTGCGGCACTCCCGCGGCCTTCGCGCCCTCGATGAGGTTGACGGCCTGGGCCACCTCTCCGTCGAAATCGAATCCGTCGGCGGTCAGGGCGGCCATCTGAACGGAGAAGACAGCTCGTACGCCCTCGGCGGCCCGGACCACCGAATCGCGATCGTGGAGATCGCCGGTGACCAGCTCGGCACCGAGCGCCTCGACGGCCTTGGCTCGCTCGGTGTCGGGGTAACGCACCAGGGCGCGTACGGGAACGCCTGCAGCGAGCAGGGCACGCGCGGTGGCTCCGCCCTGTCTGCCGGTGGCGCCGCTGACCAGGACGGGTGCGGAAGCTGCGGACATGGTGCTCCTCAGGGCATTAAACGGCGGGGCCCGCCATTTTCTTTTACGGTACGATATGGCGGGCCGCGCCACTTAGCAACTCTGGAGATGACGTCATGCCCGACCGCCAGCGCGCGGACGCCCGGCGGAACTACGCGCGCATCCTCGCCGTGGCCGAGGAGGAGGTCGCCGCGTACGGGGCCGGCGCCTCACTGGAGCAGATCGCCCGCATCGCGGGGGTCGGCTCGGCCACCGTACGCCGCCACTTCCCGACCCGCCGGGCGTTGCTGGAGGCGGTCTCCCATCAACGGATCGAGGCCCTGGCCGCCTGCGCCCGCGAGCTGACAGGCAAGAGCGACAGCCGTGACGCGCTCCTGGAATGGCTCAATGCCGTCGTCGCCTACTGCGTCGCGGCCCGAGGGCTGGCGGCGGCACTGGCCTACGACGGGGCCGAGCCCGACCCCGTACACGAGAACACCTGCTCGGCGATGATGGCAGAGGCGGGGAACCCCCTACTGCAGCGCGCCGTGCGGGACGGGGCGGTGGCGGAAGGCATCACCGTCGCCGACCTGATCGCGCTGATCGTCGGCATCGTCCTCGCGACGGAGCACCACCCTGACCCGGCCGCCCGCGCGGACCGGTTGTTCCGACTGGCCGTGGCGGGCCTGAGCCCGCAGAGCTGAGAAGCCTGCTCGAAGGAGCGTCCCTCGTCCTGCCCGCGTGAGTCGGGGGTCAGAGAGATTGGGAACGGAGTCCGGCGTTTACGGGCTCTCCCAGCTCAGCGAGCCCCTGCCGTTGCGGTCTTCCAGGCGTGGTCAACGCCGGATTCCGTTCCATCGCACAGGAGAGGATAGGTGCCGAGAATGATCATGGTGCGGGAGGCAGCCCCGGGTCTCGACAGGTGCGGCGGGCGGCTGGCGAGGGTCTGGGACGATCTGAGGCATGGCGCGTGGTGATGGTGCCGGCAGGGACGGCCGAGGCGAGCCGGAGTGGCGGCCGGTGAGGGACGTGGACATGATGACCGCGATCGTGCTGGAGCAGTTGGGTGCCAACCGCGACCAAACCACCGCGAACGCGCCAAGCGCGACGCCACCCTGCGCCGCCTCGAAGCACGCGACCCCTCGTGACACCGGCCCCCGTGATCACAGCCGTACGTCAGTAAGGGGCTCCCGTAGCAAACGGCGAAAATGCAACGGATATGGCCCTGACCTGCGAGTTTCTGGCGTTAGGGGCAGGCTGTTGCGACGCGGGCGGTATACACGCGGTGTGCTTTGCGTGCAGCGGGGCTGGCGGTATCGGCGGCGAGTGCGACGCTCTGCTCCAGTGCGGCTCGGTGGAGGTCTAGCGGGGCGGTGACGCGGACCGTGTGGCCTTGACCGCGGCGGATGGTTCGCCCGGTGTCGATGGCCTGGCGAACGGTCTCGTCGCCGACGACGCGTAGGTGGTCGGCGAGCAGGCCAGGCAGATCGAGCGTCACCTGCGGGTCGAGCGCGGGATCGGAGGCGGGTTCGCCGGTGGCGGGGAGGGTGTCGAGATGGTCGGGCGGTTGGCGAGCCCCAGCGTTGTCCAGGACGCGGCGGATGGTCTTGGGTGCGACGTGGTACTGGCGGGCGAGGGCCTTGACGGCGATGCCACCCCGGTAGGCATCTACGACGTCGGCGGCGAGGGCGGCGTCGAGGGCGGTGGGGCGGCCGAGGGTTTTGCCGGAGGCCTCGGCGGCGGCGACGCCTTGGCGGGTGTTCTCGCTGATCATGTCGCGCTGGAACTCCAGCACTGCGGCGAGCACGGAGACCATCATCTTGGTGCCGGGGTCGTCTGAGGCAAGGTCGATGCCGGACAGCAGCCCGGATTCGACGCGCAAGTGCAAGCCGCGCCGGATGAGCACGGGGCGCAGGGCGAGGATGTCGGCCACGGAGCGGAACAGACGGGCGGCGTCCGCGATGCGGATGGTGTCGCCGACGGCGGCCTCGTGCAGGAGCCGGGCGAATCCCGCGCGATCCAGGGAGAGCTGGCGGCTGGAAGTGGCAGGGTCCTCATAAGTGAGGGCGCCGGCGCCCAGGAGCGTGGCCAAGGCGTGTCGTTGGCGGGTATCGGTCTGCTTGTCGGTGGAATACCGAAGGTAGATACGGTCGGCCATACCCGATCGTGCCCCTTCCCAGGTCGGCCGGGGTTGATTTCAGGAGTCCTACGCGGGGTCCTCAAGGGATGTCTGCTGCAGGTCGGCGGGAATTCGGTCGACGGCGATGGCGATCGCTTCGGCGGGTGTGGGGATCTGCATCGGGTCGGGGTCGTTGCGCTCTTCGCTGATGGTGTAGCCGCCGGCTCCTCGTGGTGCGTCAATCCAGACGAAGGGCCGGGAGAACGGGTAGTCGGGCGTGCTGGAGAAGCCCAGCTCCCAGTGGCTGGTGTAGGGGTAGAGCCGTCGCAGCCTGGGTTCGGCATAGGCGGCCTCGATGAGGGCCTGGTATTCGGGCCAGTCGGCGTCGCGGGCGTCTTTGAGCATCCACTGCCACTCTGAGGCGATGATGTCGACGGGGTTGTTGTCGGGCACCTCGAAACGTCCGGTCAGGACGTCGAAGAGTGCGGCCTGCCCGATCGCCTCGAGGCTGGCTCCTTCGGCCCACCCGCGGATTACTTGAGGAAGCTCACGCAGATCCGCGGTGGCGCCGCAGATCATGAGCCTGTTGTTAGACGAGCCCCAGATGGTCCAGCGCCGTTCGTGATGCCACGCCGTGACGTAGGACGAGTGGCGATGCGGGATGAGGCTGGCGATCGTGGCATGGCGGAGTGGATCGGAGGGAGTGACGGCCAGGGGCAGGGACAGGCCCTGGCCGGCGGCTGCGGCGAGGAGTGCTGCGGCGAGGCTGCCATGGGCGGCCACGTCCGGGTAGAGGACAGCCGGGTCGGGTTCGCAGCTCATAAGATTCCGATCTTCTGCCCGTGTGGTGTTGCGGTGGCGGCCATCATAGGAGGCGAAAAGGGGAGGCGTAAGTCGGGATCGGATCCGATTGGATCGACGGCCCGTTCCAGCAGGTCGGGCACGGCATTCAGATCGGATCCGGCGAGGGGGCGGACTCGACCGATTGCACCCCCACCTGTGATCGGACTACGAGGTGCCGGTTGGCTAGGGCCGCCAGGCATGCGTATCAGTTCGGCCGGGTCTGATCAGGTAGCTTCACGCCATGGTTGATGTTGCGACGCTGCGCGAGTTCCTCCGGTCGGAGCTGCCTGCGGCTCGGCCGGTTCTAGCTGCGTGGGAAGTTAAGGAGAGCGCGGACGCCGCCGATTACGACCGCGAGCCGTTCCTCGACAACGTGTACGGGTTGATGTCCGAGGTTTTCTGGTGGGAGGTGTTCGAGCCTGCCATCTCCAAAACGGACGTCCCGGTGCTTGAACGCTGCTACGCAGTGACGGAAGCGCTCCTCACGTGTGACGATCCGTCGAACATGATCCGAGAATGCTTGATCATCCGAGTCCTCAAGTACCTGGACGCACAGTCTCCTGGGTACGCCTTCGCAGGCCCGGAGACCAGACGGCTTCTCGAATCACCGTGAGCGGCAATGCTCACCGAGCATCATCAGCAAACCGACATACTTCTGGATATGACGGTCGAGATGCGCAAGATCCTTGAGATCAAGCCGGGGCGCACCTGGCTGATCATCCTCGACGGACAGTGGGCCTACGAAGCGCCACCCAACCCTCACGCGGTGCCGCTCGGCAAGGCGTCGATCGGGCTGCTTCCTCTGGTCGAACGACCACGTGACGAGGTCGAATCCGAGGCTCGCGCGCGGCTCGGCCCCACTGACCCCGACCTTGCCGGACCGGTGCGATTCGTCATGAGCACCGGGTTGAGCGCGTGATCGGCAGGTCGGTCTCGTTACCGAGGAGCTCGTCCAGGGTGTAGTTGGCCTCGTGGGTGGTGGGGATGATCTGCTTGGTCCCGTAGGTCGACCACTGGTCGGACACGTGGGTGTAGGTCGACAGGACGCGCCCGCCGTGGATGTTCATGTCCCGGCCGGTGAGGGACTTGCCGCGGAGGGGGAACCGCTGCCCGTCGGAGGAGGACATGGTGCCGCCGCCGAACTCCTTGGCCAGTTCCAGCTGGTAGTGGTGGTTGACCAGAACCGTGCCGGGTCTCCACCGACAGGTTGATCTTCCGGCCGCCGGCGTGGGTGAAACGGTCCAGGAA
Source organism: Nonomuraea sp. 3-1Str (assembly GCF_031570565.1). NCBI lineage: Bacteria > Bacillati > Actinomycetota > Actinomycetes > Streptosporangiales > Streptosporangiaceae > Nonomuraea > Nonomuraea sp. 3-1Str. Next base: position 78,171 of record NZ_JALHBK010000028.1, on the reverse strand, counting down.
CTTGGTGCGGACGTCCAGCTCTATCAGGAGCGAGGCGATCGGCACGAACGGCAGCATCCCCGCCAGCTCCTCCCGCAGCGCCTTGGCCTTGGTGGGGATGTCCTCGGCCGACAGCGGCGGGATGACCAGCCGCCCTTCCTCGTCCAGGCGGATCGCGCCGACGTCGTTCGGGGCGGCGTTCGCCAGCGTCTCCTCCAGGTCGTTGAGGGCCTGGAGGAGTTCTTCCTTGACCTGGTCGATCGCCTCGGATGCGGCGGCGGGCTTGCGGACCAGCTGGCAGAACTCCGCCCGCTTGCCCTCCCACTGCTCCGGTGTGAACAGGTAGGTTCCCGGGTCGGCGTAACGGCGTGAACCGGGTACGAACACATCCCCAGACCGCAGGCCGTCGCGCAGGCCGAGCACCACGCACAGCTCCCAGTAGTGCCGGAACGCCGTGTCATCGCCCGCCTTGCGGGCCTTGGCGAGGTAGTCGGCGTATCGGGCCGGCACGAACGACGTCGGTGCCGCGGCCGGGACCTTCCGGCCGCCGGTCCGGTTCAACTCCTTCAACATCCCCAGCGCGGTCATCAGGTCCTGCGCACCCGGCCCGCCGTGGAAGTCGACCGCAGTCAGCACCTTGGGGGTGAAGCGGCGCAGATAGTTGTAGGAGGCCTCCACCGCGGCCAGCCGACCGTGGTCGCGGGGCAGCGGCTTCCAGTTGATCGCCGACACCTCGCGGATCTTGTCCAGGCCGATCCGGCCGCGCAGCAGACCGCCGACCTCCTCGTCCGCGATGCCTGGGTCGTTCAGTACCGGCAGGATCACGTCCATCAGCAACTGACGGGCCTCGCCCTTCTTGGCCCGCTCGGCCAGAGCCTCGTCCGTCTTGGCCTTCGCGTGCGACTCCCGCGCCGACACCGCCTGGTCGAACAACGCGATGACCTCGTCCATCTGGTCGACTGCTGACTGGGCGACCAGAGCGAGCAGGATCGGGTAGCGGCGTTCTTCTCGCCGCTCCAGGCCCTGAACCGTCGAGCGGCGTGCCACCGTGGCCAGGAACCGGCGCCGCTCCCTCGGCAGCATCGACAAATCAAGCTGGTGGGCGTGGCCAGTTGAGCGCGACCCTCGCCAAGCTGCTGCAGGCCGGCGCCGTCGGCCCTCGCTGACGGCGGCTGCCGACCACTGGTGAGCAACCGCGAGCGTCTCTGGCCGCGCCGTTACTGACGATCGACGACATCGCCTGGCCCGACCGTCTCCGGCCCGTTCAACACGCGCTCAACACATCCTCAACACGCCCGGCCATACCTTCGCGTTCGAACAGAGAACCTGACTCGATCCCGAAAGGCAGGCACCGATGCGTCCCACGAGAACCGCCTTCGCCCTCGCCGCCACCGCCTCCAGCCTGGCCCTGCTGACGGCTGCGCCCGCCGTCGCCGCCCCGGCCGCGCGCACCCAGGTCACGGCCCCGGCGAGCACGGCTCAGGCGAGCACGGCCCTGGCCAGCACGGCCCTGGCGAGCTGGCACACCCAACGGCACGAGACGTTGGGCCCGTACAAGGGGTACTTCGACACCTCGGCGTGGACTCGGCCCTCGGGCGTACGCGTCATGCAGGTCAAGGCCCGCTGCTGGGGCAACGACGCGCGCATCAAGGTCGACCTCTGGTTCCTGCGCCGCTGGGGCGGCGGCGAGAAGATCGCCAAGTCCGGCACGTGGTCCTGCAACGGCAAGTACGGCATCGTCCGCATCAGCAACGCCGGCCACTCGAAGTACTGGGCGACCTTCAACATCAGCAAGAAGCACACGGTCGAGTACTGGGTGCAGTACTACAAGTGACCTTCAGCCGTGGCCCGTGAGCTCCGCCGGCGCGCGAGAGCTCACGAGCCTCGTCGAAGGCGGCGCTGGGGCAGGTGTCGACCGTGACCGGCCGGGCCGCCACGCCGGATTCGGGATCCCGGTAGTCCTGGCCGGAAACCGAGGGATATCGCTGACCTGCGCTAACGCGGAATCTCAGCATCCGTCGTCCCCGTCGTCTTGATGCGGTCGAGGAAGCGGTAGACGGTGGCGCGACCGATGGAGAAGACCTCCATGAGATCGGCGATGGTGTAGTCGCCGGTGGCGTGCATGGGCTGTTTGCCCTTGAGCTTGCCGCGGGAGCGGGCGATGGCCATGCCCTCGCGGGTGCGCATCTTCAGCAGGTCGGCTTCGAACTCTGCGAACACGGCCGGCAATTTGAAGATCATCTGCGACATGGGGTCGGCAGTCGCACTTCATGGTGGCTGGCAACATGCGTCACTGCAGGTAGCCGTGTCGGCTATCGGCGGGTGTTTGTGTCACTGGTTGTCCTTGAGGAGTTGTTGTGTGCGGGTGAGGAATGCCTGGCGGACCTCTTCTGGGTGCAGTATCTGGAGTGGTCGGCCGAGGCTGAGCAGGTAGCGGGCCAGGCCGTCGGCGTCTGGCCCGCCGATGTCGATGATCGTGGCGTCATCGCCGTCCGGGTGGTGGACGCCGACCGTTGGTGGTACCAGCCTGCGAGCCTCATCGGCAGGTACGGCCAGGCGGATGGTCACCCGCACCGGGTAGGGCCTCAGCGCGATGCCCGTGCTGACCATCTGTGCTGGATCTGGCGGGTTGGGCAGGGCAGTGGCCTGCCCGGTGGCTGTGGCATCGACGATGCGATCGGTGCGGAAGGTGCGCCAGTCCTGCCGCGTCAGGTCGTAGGCGAGGAGATACCAGCGGCGGCCGGTGTAGACGAGCCGGTAGGGGTCCACTCGGCGGGTGGACGTCGTTCCGGCCGGTTCGCGGTAGGTCAACTGGGTGCGTTCGCCTCGCCGGCACGCGGTGGCCAGGTCGAGCAGCAGCGCGGGGGAGATCTGGCTGTCGTCGGGCCGTGCGGTGTGGGTGAACGCGGCGTCCAGCTCGCCGAGCCGGTCGGCGATCCTGGCCGGCAGCACCTGGCGTAGTTTCAGCAGCGCCGACAGGGCTGCCTGGTCGCTGCCGGAGACCCCGCTGAAGGCGGCGGTGCGCAGCCCGACAGCGACCGCGAGGGCCTCCTCCTCGTCAAGGATCAGTGGCGGAATGCTGGTTCCGGGCCCGAGGTGGTAGCCGCCCCATGGGCCCATCTCCGATTCGATGCCGTAGCCGAGTTCACGTAGCCGGGCGATGTCCCGGCGAACCGTCCGTTCGGTGATCTCCAGCTGGGCGGCAAGATCAGCGCACGTCCAGGACTGCCGCGTTGACAGCAATGACAGCAGCCGCAGCAGCCGCGCCGAGGTGTTGACCATGGCTGACAGTCTGCTCGATAACCAGGACCGTTTCTGACCGGGTCATACCGTAACGTCGCCGGCATGACCGAGAACTCCTCGGCCGAAAAGTTCATGACGACGACGATGACCTCCGCCAAGGTGCGTCAGATGGCGGGCCCGGATGGGCGCACGTAACCGACGAGGGGCAGGACCCATGGAAGCACGCATGAAGAGCGTGGCGAATCCCGACGTGATCACAGCGATCCAGCATCTCCACAAGGCGATTCACGCCGGTGGCGTCGACCCGCTCGTGCTCGAGCTGGTCCATCTGCGGGCCAGCCAGATCAACGGCTGCAGCCCGTGTGTGTTCGCCGGCGTCCAGTCGGCGAAGAAGCTTGGAGAGACCGAGGAGCGGCTGCACAACGTGGTCGCCTGGCGCGAGACCCCGCTCTTCACCGAGGAGGAGCGGGCAGCGCTCGCGCTGACCGAGGCCGCCACCCGGATCCAGGACGGCGCGCCGGGTGTGACCGACGAGATCTGGGACGGTGCTGCCACCCACTTCGACGAGAAGCAGATGTCCGCGATCATCCTGAACATCGCGATCACCAACTTCTTCAACCGGATCAACCACACGATCCGGGAGCAGGCCGGCAAGACCTGGTGAAGGCGGGCGGGCGTCATCCGTCCCGAGGCCGCGGTGGCGACGTGGCGAAAGACGTGATCGGCCCGCTCCACCGCTGACCGATCCAGCGCCACTTCCGCCAGGCCCCCGTCCTGGGCTCCCATCTTCGGGTGACCGCCGACAACCATCCCTTTGATGATCATCAGGGGCACATGACGATGAGCAACGAACTACCGGAACTGACCGTTACCGATGCCCTGGCCTGGCGGGAGTGGCTCAGCAGTCACCACGACAGCTCGGCAGGGGTGTGGCTGGTCCTCGCCAAGCAGAACACGACCCGGCCCACGAGCTTGACCTATGACCAGGCGCTCGACGAAGCCCTGTGCCACGGCTGGATCGATGGTCGGCTACGACGGCGGAATGAGATCACCTTCTGTCGGCGCTTCACCCCTCGCGGAAGGCAGAGTCCCTGGTCAGCGCGTAACGTTGGCATCGTCACCCGTCTGATCAGCGAGGGCCGGATGCATCCGGCCGGAATGACCGAGGTCGAACGCGCCAAGGCCGACGGCCGTTGGGACGCGGCCTACGCGGGACAGGCCGGCATCGAGGTACCAGCCGACCTGGCCGCCGCATTGGCCGCGGAACCCCAGGCACAAGCGATGTTCGACATCCTCACCTCCCAAAACCGCTACGCCGTTCTCTATCGGATCGCGAGCGCCAAACGCGCCGAGACCCGAGCCCGCCGTATCACCCAGTTCGTTGAAATGCTCGCCCGGGGCGAGGCGATCCACCCACAAAAGCGCGCCCTCGGCAGTTGAGTGCGGGCCCACTCCTCTCCCCGCCTCGCTCCTCCAAGCCCACGCACATGGCGGCTCGGCGTTCGGCCAGACCCGGGACCTACCAGCCCCCAAGAACCCGTCATGGGCGCAGGCTCGGCTCAACAGCGGCCGGGCGCAGGGGGCGCACTCGCTGTGGGCCGGGGAGATGTGGGCCGGCAGCTCATCAGGCACATCCCGGCCGCCGGCGCGCAGGTTTCTGACGGCGAGCTGGTAGTACTCGGTCGTCCACGTGATGACCGCGTTGGTCAGCACCGTCGGGCACCACGCTTGTTCGGTCTGGTCGGCAAGGTGCGGCGTGGTGATGGTGCCCTGCTGGGCGTAGCGCAGGTCCCGGCGCAGGCAAACGGTACGAACCGTCGGTGGTGATCAGAACGCCCGACACTGACTCCGCATCACTGCAGGTCAGCGATATCCGTTCGGAGTCGTGATCGGGGCTGGAAAAGGGTTGGACGGGGTGATGCTCGGGCTTGTAACTTCCAGTTGACCGTGACACCGCCCGAGGAGGTGAGACCCATGAACGCTGTAGCGATGTGGGTGCTCCCCCTTCCCGTCACGGCCGGGCGATTGACGTAGGTGTCGCCGGGAGCGCCTCGCCAACAAGGCACTCCCGAGAGGCAACACCTATGCATTCTCCGCAGTTCACCGCCGAACCGTCGTCGAACGACTCGGCCGAGCGCGACTTCGCCGTGGGCGGCGTCCCCGGAGTTCTCCGGTCGCCGGCCTCCGGCGCCGATCACACACCCAGGTTCGACGTGATCATCGCCGGGTGCGGGCCGACCGGCGCGATGCTGGCCGCCGAACTGCGGCTGCACGATGTGCGGGTACTCGTTCTGGAGAAGGAAACCCAGCCCAAGTCGTTCGTCCGCATAGTCGGCCTGCACATTCGCAGTCTTGAGCTGATGGCCATGCGCGGACTGCTGGATCGCATGCTCGAACACGGAAGACAGCGGCCGGCCGGCGGTTTCTTCGCCGCCATCGCCAAACCCGCGCCCAAAGGCCTGGATTCCGCGCACGCCTATCTGCTGGGCATCCCGCAGCCGGTCATCGAGCGCCTGCTCGAAGAGCATGCGATCGCACTGGGTGCGCGGGTCCGGCGCGGCTGCGCGGTCGCCGGTTTCGAGCAGGACGACGAAGGTGTGACCGTCGAGCTGGCCGACGGTGAGCAGCTGCGTTCGCGCTACCTCGTCGGCTGTGACGGCGGGCGCAGTACAGTGCGCAAACTGCTCGGCGTCGGCTTCCCCGGCGAGCCTTCACGGACCGAGACGCTGATGGGCGAGATGGAAGTGGGCGTTCCGCAGGAGGAGATCGCCGCCAAGGTGAGCGCGATCCGCGAGACCCATCAGCCGTTCTGGCTCCGGCCCTTCGGCGAAGGGGTCTACAGCGTCGTGGTCCCCGCCGCGGGAGTCAGCGACCGCGCGGAACCGCCCACCCTCGAGGATTTCCAACAACAGTTGCGCGCCATCGCCGGAACCGATTTCGGTGTGCACTCCCCGCGCTGGTTGTCCCGCTTCGGGGACGCCACCCGGCTGGCCGAACGTTATCGGGTCGGGCGGGTGCTGCTGGCCGGCGATGCGGCACACATCCATCCACCCACCGGCGGACAGGGCCTCAACCTGGGCGTGCAGGACGCGGTCAACCTCGGCTGGAAACTGGCCGCAGAGGTCCGCGGCTGGGCGCCGGAAACACTGCTGGACACCTACCAGACCGAACGCCATCCGGTCGCCGACGACGTGCTGGACAACACCCGCGCCCAGATGGAACTGCTGTCCACCGAACCGGGCCCGCGGGCCGTGCGCAGGCTGCTCACCGAGCTGATGGACTTCGACGAGGTGAACCGCCATCTGATCGAGAAGATCACCGCGATCGGCATCCGCTACGACTTCGGCGAAGGCCCCGACCTGCTCGGCCGCCGCCTGCGCGACATCGAGGTGAAACAGGGCCACCTCTACGGTCTGCTGCATCGCGGCCGCGGCCTGCTGCTGGACCGCACCGAACGCCTGACAGTAGGCGGCTGGTCAGACCGGGTCGATCAGCTCGCGGATCCCACTGCGCGCCTGGATGTTCCGTGCGTCCTGCTACGCCCCGACGGCCACGTCGCCTGGGTCGGCGACGATCAGCAGGACCTGGACGACCACCTCTCCCGCTGGTTCGGCAAGCCCGCCGACTGATGGAGCGTGAGCAACCGAAAAGGCCCGTGAGGAGGGTCGGAACGACCGGTAGCGATTGACCATCGCAAGGCTGGAGACAGCATCGGGCTGGATCGGCGCAGGCGGCCGTGCGTTCGTCCACGGTCCGTTCGACGAACGCACGCCGAGCGGGCGTCGGCGATGCCGCCGTGTCGGGTTCGGGTGGCGGTGGCGGGTATGGTTCCATCCCTCGGTGGCAGGCGTCCACCGGGTCCTGGCCGCCGACCGTGAAGGTGCGGCAGCGACCTGAGCACAGCGCAGCGGTCGTCGCCGGGTCAGGCTTGCGCATGCCGCGGCCGCATGCTCACTTCGTTTCTCCATCAGGGCCGGAGGGAGGGCGGGTGAGGCGGACCATGGCGCGGTACAGCACGGTGGGTGCGGGGGCCGGCTCCAAGGGCGGCAGGTCGGCGCCGGGGGTGGCGTAGGCGCGCAGCATCTGGCCGACCAGGCGGCGCCAGGTGTCGGGGGCGGCGTCTTGGCTGGCGGCGATGACGCCGGCGTTGGCCATCAGCAGGATGACCATGTCCTGGTCAGTGAAGTCCTCGCGCAGGTGGCCGGACGAAGACGATGGCGTCGGTCTGGTCGGCGGTGGCCGGGTCGAGGGGGAAGTACGTGTGGTCGGCCGGGACGCGGGGGGCCGGCTTCCGGTCGAGGACCGCGGCCAGGCGGACGGGATTGATGACGGCGCGAGCGTCAGGGAGGGACGACAGCAGCCCTTCGAGGGTGTCAGGCTGGGGGACGTCGGAGCCGCGGGTGCCGAAGGTGATGGCTGCGAAGGCGTACTGCTCGCCGAGGCGGGTGCCGACGATCGCCCCGGCGCTCCACCACTCCAGCATCCGGCCCGCCGGCGGGCCCCAGCCCTCCGGCAACAGCCAGCGGCTCCTGTCCTTTTGCAGGTGGCGGGTGTGAGCGAAGGCGAGGGTGGGGCCGCGAAGAGCCTCGCGGCCCACGATGGCGTCGAGGTTGTCGGCCATCATCGCATCGCGCAGGCACATCAGCGTGCCGACGCGAGTGCCCGAAGTGTCGGCCATGCCTGCGTGGTAGCGCAGGAGCCCCGCAGCGGTGCGGGCGTACAAGTCAGCGCGCCACCAGCCGTCCGGGGAGACGATGGCCGTCAGATCAGGGAGGTGCGCGGTGAGCAGCGCGCGCAGATCGTCGGCGATCAGGCGTAGTTCCTTGGCCTCAGGGGTGCGGCCGACGGATCGGGTGGGATCCGTGGTGACGGCAGGGTCGGTCCAGCGCTCGTCGGGGCCGAGCAGCTCGTCGAGGGTCTCGCGGCTCCAGGGCAGGTCGAGGTGGGCGGCGAGGCAGTCGTACAGCGCGGTCAATGCGGGGCGGGGACTGGCAGCGCCGGTCATCTCCAGAGGGCCGTCGAAGCCGTAGAAGCGGAGCTGCTCGTGCGGCGTACGCTGCTCGTTGTAGGCGCGCATCCAGCGCACGAGCTCGCGGTTGGCGGGTGAGAGGCCATGGCTGAAGATCCGGCCATGATCTCGTAGGTGTTGCGGCCCATGAGGAAGGCCCCGGCCTCCCACAGCCGGCTGACGAAGTACTCCGCCTGCTTCGGGTCGTCGATGCTCATCATGACGTCCCGGGTTCCGTGTCCCCGTCAGCGCTCTTACCGTCGAGCGAGACGTAAAAACCCCAGAATCAACTTCCGCACCCGGTGCCTCCATGTGTTTCGTCCCGCGCCGGGACGGTCCCAGCACGGCCATCCCGCTCCGCGCCATCGACACCCCTCACGCAGCAGGAAGCTGCTCCCCGCGACGGCACGGTCGCGGCGTCACCGGAGCCGGCTGGGCCGCAGGTCCTGCGCGGTGACCCCGCCAACGATCCACAGCCGATTCGATGGCAGATAATTAGAGATAGTACTATCTTGCATCGAAGCATTCGGGAGTCACTGCGGCCGGCGCCTGCACCGACGCCTCATGCCGCGAAGTGCCAGAAGCAACGTGAACGGGAGCAACCATGCACACCCTCATCCGCGACGTCCGTGTCTTCGACGGCGAGCGCACCGTCCCTCGCACGGACGTCCTGATCGCCGGCGACCTGATCGCGGAGCCCGACGGGCGTCCCGCGGACGTGGAGATCGACGGCTCCGGCAGGACGCTGATGCCGGGCCTGATCGACGCGCACACCCACGTCTCGGACGGAATGCTCGCGAAGGCACTGACCTTCGGGGTGACCACCGAGCTGGACATGTTCTGCCTTCCGGGCAACCTGGCCCGCCAGCGCCGCCTGGCCGCCGAGCGTGACGACGTGGCCGACCTGCGCAGCGCCGGAGTGCTGGCCACCGCGCCGAGCGGCCACCCCAGCCAGATCATGGCCGCCGAGAGCGAGGCACTGGCATGGCTGGGCGACGCGGTCGGCCCGTTCGACACCATCGGCGACGCCGGTCGGGCCAAGGAGTTCGTGGAGGCACGGCTGGCCGAGGGCATCGACTACCTGAAGATCGTGATCGACGACGGCTGCACCGCCGGACTGGATCTGCCGGTCCTGAGCCCCGGCGTCGTGGCCGCCCTGGTGGAAGCCGGCCACGCGGCCGGGCTGCGGACGATCGCGCACGTCGCCACGGCGCGCGACACCGTGCTCGCGCTGGACGCGGGCATCGACGGGCTGGCGCACGTCTTCCACCACAGCGAGCCGGGCGACCCGACCGTGGAGGACCTGGCCGCCCGCATCGCGGCCCACGGAGTATTCGTGATCACCACGCTCACCTACATCGAGACGATCGCGCAGGACCCGGCGGGAGCGGAGCTGGTGCGCGACGAGCGGATCGCCGCCCGGCTGTCCGAGCGGGACAGGGCCGCCGTCGACCGGGACCACTCGGCGGTGCCCGTCCATCCGGACGGCGTCGCCCACGCCCGGCGCGCCACCGCCGCGCTGCACGAGGCCGGGGTGGCGTTGCTGGCCGGCACGGACGCGAACTTCTTCGCCCCGGTGCACGGAGCCGCCATGCACCGTGAGCTGCTCATGCTCACGCAGGCGGGCCTGAGTCCCGAAGCCGCTCTGGCCGCCGCCACGAGCGGCCCCGCCCGGGCGTTCGGGCTGACCGACCGCGGCCGGGTCGCGCCCGGACTCCGGGCCGATCTGCTGCTGGTGGACGGCGACCCGACCCGCGACATCACCGCCACCCGCGCCATCGCCGAGGTGTGGCGGCGCGGCGTCCGCCGGTTCGGCTGACACCCCGGGCCTGGGGAAGGTCAGGCCCAGGACTCCAGCAGGCCGCGCAGGATCCGGTCCGGCGCGGCGGCGTCCTGCGGCCTCAGGGCCGCGCCGAGATCGGCCAGGTTCGCCGCGTGCTCGGTGAGCGTCTTGTCGATCGCGGGCGGGGATCCGCCGAAGGGATCGCGGCGGTGCCGGACTGTCCCGTGAAGCCGTGGCGAGCTGGTGGCGCCGGCGCCGGCGCCGGCCCCGGCGCTCTCGCGCCGGGCGGTCAGGATGACTGCACTTCGTCGAAGAGGGCGAGGGCCTCGGTGGGGTCCGGGCTCACGAGGCGTTCCAGACCAGCCATCGTGAACTTCGCCCACCTGCCGGCCCGTGCCCACATCTGTTCCTCGAAAGCGCGGACGGACTCGTCCAGCTCGTCAGGGCCGTGGGCGGCGACGACGGACTCGGCGAGTTCGGCGCCTTCCAGCATCGCGAGGTTCGCGCCCACTCCCAACGGGGGCATCAGGTGGGCGGCGTCGCCCAGGAGCGTCACCCCGGGGACGTGGGCCCAGGTGTGGGACACGGGCAGGACGTAGAGGGGGCGGTGGACGAAAGCGGTGCCGTGGCGGAGGAGGTCGAGGACGGGAGCGGCCCAGCCGTCGAACAGAGCGAGCAGGCTTGATCGCACGGCCTCGACGTCGGCCAGGTCCACGCCTGCGTCCAGACCCGCGCGCCGATTCAGGCCCAGATGACGGTCCGGGTTCGTGTGCCAGTCCAGCGGCGCGCGGAACTGGGCGTACACCTTGACGTGGCCGCCACTGTTGCGCTGGGCGACGAGGCCGCGGTTCACGCCGTACACAGCCATGGAACCGTCGCCGATCAGCCGGGCGAGGTCGGGGTGGCGGGTGTCGACGTCGTCCAGGGAGGTCTCGACCGCGGTGATGCCGGTGTAGTGCGGCGTCGCGGACGAGACCGCCGGGCGGACCCGGGACCAGGCGCCGTCCGCGCCGACCACGAGGTCGAACGTCTCATGTCGCCCGTCCGCGAAACGGACCAGCACGCCGTCCCGGGTCCCCGGCTCCACCTCCGTAACGCCCCGCCCCCACTGAACGTCCAGAGGGCCGAGCAGCAGGTCACGGAGTTGCCCCCGGTCGATCTCGGGATTGGCCCGGTCATCCGGACGGGGTTGCCAGTCGCGGAGGACGGTTCCGTCGGTGTCCAGGATGCGCATGGCCTGCCCCTCGGGACGGGACAGCGCCTGGAACTCCGCCAGCAGCCCCGCCTTGCTCAGCGCTGACTGACCCAGCCCTTCGTGCATGTCCAGCGTGCCGCCCGGGGGACGGGCATCGGGGGCGGGATCGCGTTCGAGGACGGTGACGGGGTGATCGTGGCGGTGCAGGACGCGGGCGAAGGTAAGGCCGGCGGGTCCGCCTCCAATTACAGCGATACGGTGTCTCATGTAGAGACACTGTATTTTAGTGAGACGGTGTATCGCAACAGGATGATGCATCCATGACGGTGTGGGACCGGCCCGAGCCGCCGGCTCGGCCCGCGGCTGTACGGATACATCCACGGGCCGCTTCCCGGCGCCGGCCAAGGCCGAGACGGCGGGCCGGCGCGCAAGACGCGCGCTCATGCCGCTGTCGCATCAGGCCGGTGACATGCCTACCGGGCGGAGATGCCGGACGAAGAACAGAGCCGAGTCGTCGACTCCGATTGCCGCATCGAGCACATTTCCGATCCAGATCGGAGGCTTCTACTCCTGATTCGGCGCGTCACGCCCGCCGCTACGTCCTGTATCGGAAGAGGATCCGGCCGCGGGTGAGGTCGTACGGGCTGAGTTCGACGAGCACCCGGTCGTACGGCAAGATCTTGATGTGGTTCTTCCGTATCTTCCCGCTGATGTGCGCTAACACTTTGTGTCCGTTCTGCAGCTCCACCTTGAAGTTGGCGTTGCGCAGGCACTCGACCACGGTGCCCTCGACTTCGATGCCGCCTGCTGTTCTTGCCATATTTTCGCCCTTCTCCGGTCGGTGATGGTGAGGTCGGTGAGGAAAGGAATGCCGTTGACGCAACCGTGATCGAGGCGCCTCGGCAGACGCGGTACCCGCGGACGGCGGCCGCGACCGGCCGCCCCGCACGCTACGGGAACCGATGCTCGCTCATCAGTGCCACGCGTGCTTCCGGTCCGGTCCTCTCGCGAGGTGATGCGGTGGGGCATCAGCGGAGCACCAACTCCAGGTTGCTGCTCGCACGCCGGGCGCCGACGCCCTCGAACAGGGCCATGGCCGCCGCGTTGGACTCGTTCACCTCGGCTGATGCTGTTTCGATCCCGGAGCGGTGCAGCGAGCCCAGCACCTGGGCGAGCAGCGCCCGAGCGATACCGCGGCGGTGGTGGTCGGACCGGACTGCGATCAGCCCGATCCGCGGCTGCCTGGTCACCGGCGCTAACCGGATCAGTCCCACGTAATCATCGGACTGCGCTGCCGCCGCGTACTTCGACGGGTCCAGCAGGGTGACGCCGTCCGGGCGGGGCAACACCTCGGCCGGCATCTCCTGCCATCCGACGGTGGCCTCGACCTCGTCGCGGATCGCCTGGTCCAACGTGCGCAGAGGGCCCTCCTCCGCCTCGCCGACCGCCACCATCGTCACGCCCGGCGGCGGTAGCACCGAGTCGAGTCCCGTGACGCGCGGGTCGGTGGGCACGAGGTACTCCCACTCACGGCGTCGGGTCGTGAAGCCGGCTCGCTCCCAATGGGAGGTCAGGTCGAGGTCGGCGTCGTCGACCAGCGTGTACAGCGGACTGGGCAGGTCCGCCAGCATGGCGTCGGCGAGCCGGTCGAAGACCGCGCAGTGCCATGCGTCGATGCTGACGAAGATCCGCCCGTCGGGCCTGCGCGAAGCGTCACCGCGGCCGACCACCCGGTCGTCCGCCACAGCGTGCCATTGCTTGTCCGCGACCCGCGTGATGGCTACGGCATGCTCGCCCATGCCCGAAGTGAAATGCACAGAGTCCATAGGTGTTGCCTTTCGGGATTGCCTGATCGAGGCGCTCCCGGCGACACCTACGTCAATCGCCCGACCGTGACGACGAGGGGAGCACCCACATCGATACAGCGTTCATGGGTCTCACCTCCTTACGTGATGTCACGGTGCGCGGAACGCTAGCAGCCCGAACGTCGTCCGGTCCAACCATTTTCCGCCGGCCAACGCGGCGGGCCGCCGATGAGCTCATCCGCCGCAAGTCGCGCGGCCACCCCAAGGCCCAGGCGCCCGCGCGTCGTTGATCCGGTGACAGCCGCCGCGTCAACGAATCCCCGCCTTGGGCCTGTTCGCGATGGTCCTGCGCATCACCGAAAGCTGGCTGGACGCACCCCAGCCCTGGCCGCCACTACCCGAACCGACCCCCGCTCCGCCCGTCGGCTTGCGAGCACCGTGCCGCCCTCCTGCAAGCAGTGCGCCGCATCGCCGCCCCCCGCACTGCCGATCAGCCGGACGACATGGACGTCAAGCCAAGAGCGGACCGGTCCGCTGCCTCACCCGGCCGTACATCGTCTACCGCGGCAGCGACGAGGGCCGGGCGCCCGTCCGGCGCGGCTGGGGAGTCGTCGCGTTGACCGGTGTTTCGACGGCTGCCGTGGGTGAGTTGAGCACGGCCCCGCCTACAACCATGAGCTATCGTAATTGCGAAGAATCGTAATTGCTCAATAGGCGCGGCTGCGTTGTCCGGCGCCGAGGGAAGCGGGGGATGACGTGAGCACGGGACTTGCCGCCGCAGTCCGGGAGCGGGCGCGGCTGGCCGGACAGGCGCTGCGGGCCGCCCGTCAGGGCGGGGACGCCCACGCGGTCCTGGTGGCCGAGGGCGAATGGGAGGACGTGCGGCGGCTGGCCGAGGCGCACGCGGTGAGCCTCGGCGGTGTCGAGGAGGCGCTCGACGCCGCCGCGCCGGTCGAGGCCGGCGGCACAGGGCCGGCGGGGGGCGACGCGACGTGACGTCGGTCCCGCTGTACGAGGCCAAGGCGGAGCTGTTCCGGCTGCTGGGCCATCCGGTTCGCATACGGGTCCTCGAACTGCTGCAGGACGGCCCGCGACCGGTCCGGGAGTTGCTGGCCGCGATCGATGTGGAGCCGACCGGGCTCTCACAGCACCTGGCGGTGCTGCGACGTTCGGGCCTGGTCACCGCCCAGCGCGACGGCACCACCGTGGTCTACGCTCTGGCCGGCGGCAGGGTGGCCGGGCTGCTGCGCGCGGCCCGCGAACTGCTGGCCGAGAAGCTGTCGGGGCAGCACGAGCTGCTCAGCGAGCTGTTGGAGGACAGCACCGGAAGCGGCGCCTCGTGAACCTGCCGACCTCTGTGGGCTGGCCGGCCCGCCTGCGCGCGCTGCTGCCCGCCCGCGCCGACCTGGTCGCGCTCGGCCGCCACCCGCGACGGGACCTGCTGGCCGGGCTGACGGTGGCGATCGTGGCGTTGCCGCTGGCGCTCGGGTTCGGCATCTCCTCCGGGCTCGGAGCCGAGGCGGGGCTGGCCACCGCGGTGGTGGCCGGCGCGGTCGCCGCCTTCTTCGGCGGATCGGCCCTGCAGGTCTCCGGCCCGACCGGAGCGATGACCGTGGTCCTGGTGCCGATCATGCACGAGCACGGCGCCTCCGGTGTGCTCACGGTCGGAGTGCTGGCCGGGCTGCTGCTGATCGCGCTGGCCCTGGCCCGTGCCGGCCGTTACATGGCACTGGTTCCGGCTCCGGTGGTGGAGGGCTTCACCCTCGGCATCGCCTGCGTGATCGGCCTGCAGCAGATCCCGGCCGCGCTCGGCGTACCGGCCGCGGACGCCGACAAGGTCACGGTCGTGGCGTGGCTGGCCGTACGCGACTTCGCCGCCCATCCGTCCTGGTGGCCGCCGGCGATCGCCGTCGGGGTGGCCGCGTTCATGCTGGCGGGTGCCCGCCGGCGGCCCACCATGCCGTTCTCCCTGATCGCGGTCGCCGCCGCCACCGCCGCGGCCGAGCTGACCGGGCTGGACGTCGCCCGGATCGGGCAGCTGCCCGCCGGACTGCCGGCTCCCTCGCTGTCCTTCCTGGAGGTGAACACGCTGGCTTCGCTGATCGCCCCCGCCGTGGCGGTCGCCGCCCTGGCCGGCCTGGAGTCGCTGCTGTCGGCCACGGTCGCCGACGGCATGAGCGTGAGCCACCGCCACGACCCCGACCGCGAGCTGCTCGGCCAGGGCCTCGCCAACCTCGCCGCGCCGCTGTTCGGCGGTGTCCCGGCCACGGGGGCGATCGCCCGCACCGCGGTCAACGTCCGCGCCGGCGCCCGCTCCCGCCTGGCCGCGGTGGCGCACGCGGCCATCCTGTGCCTGATCGTGTACACCGCCTCCGGGCTGGTCGCCAAGATCCCCCTGGCCGCTCTGGCGGGTGTGCTGCTGGCCACCGCCGTCCGCATGATCGAGGCCGGCTCGGTCAAGGCGATGCTCGCCTCCACCCGCGGTGACGCGCTCGTCCTCGTGCTCACCGCACTGGCCACGCTGGCCCTCGACCTGGTCCAGGCCGTCATCCTCGGCCTGCTCGTGGCCGGTGTGCTGGCGCTACGCGCCATCGCCCGTCAGGTACGCCTGGAGGCCATGCCGCTGCGCCCCGACCTGCCCGGCGACCACACCGACGAGGAACACGCGCTGCTGGCCGAGCACATCGTCGCCTACCGCCTGGACGGGCCCCTGTTCTTCGCCGCCGCCCACCGCTTCCTGCTCCAGCTGTCCGAGGTCGCCGACGTCTCGGTGGTCATCCTGCGCATGTCCCGTGTCACCACCATCGACGCCAGTGGCGCCCTCGTGCTGGCTGACGCCATCGATCGGCTCCAGCGCCGCGGCATCGCCGTCTACGTCTCCGGCATCCGCGACGGCCACCATCAGCCCCTGCGCGCCCTGGGCGTGATCACCCGCCTGGACCAGGCCGGGCACGTCCTCGCCAGCACCCCACACGCCATCGCCGCCGCGCGCGACCACCTGCAGCACACCGGCGTCCTGGCCGTCCCGCCCTCCGACACCATGCCCGGAATGCCGGCCCGGTGAGCGAGAAGCCCCTTCTGGTCTCGCCGGTTACGACGACACCACCCCGGCACCGACCGGTGGCCGGATCAGCGGGTGTCCGCGCGCGTGGCGGTCAGAGCACGCGAGCGCCTTGGGGTCGAGTTGTGACGAACGCAGGCCGGCCGGATCACTCGGCCACCGTGAAGTAGGCGGCCGGATCAAGGGAGTTGAGCGCGATCCAGCGCTGCGCCGTCGCTTCGGCGGGCGCCTGGCCGCCGCCCGCCGAAGCGCGGAAGAAGCCCTGTACGTCGAGAGCGATGCGGGGATCGTCGTCGATGCGCCGCGCCATGTCGTAGTAGAGGGCCAGCTCATGGACGCATCGCGGGGTGGCGGCCGGGCAGGAGCAGTCGACGGTTTCGAGGACCGGCGCGGGCGGATGGCCCGCGTCGGCGATCGCGCGGTACAGATCGTCAGTGAGCAGGGGCTGGATGCCGCTCAGGTGACGGGAGATCTCGGCTGTCGCCCCCGCGGACATCGGCGCGACCTCGATCGTGACCACCGTGGTGCCGCGACCTCGGTGCACGGCGGCGCGCACGGTCCGGCCGTCGAACGTGATCTGCACCTTTCCGTCGCGCACCATGCGCCGCGCACCCGGCAGCTGGGGATCGGGACGGGTCTGGCGCAACGACTCGGCGAACCGGACCCAGTCCTTGCCCCACTTCGTGTAACCGTAGTCGTGGTCGGCCATGGTCAGTGGGCTCGCTTCCGGCGTAGGACCTCGATGAGACTGTCGTCGTCCAGGCGTGTCAGCTCGGCGACGCTGGACATGTCGGCGATGTCCGACAGCGCGGACTTGCGGTTGTGCATGGCCGCGATGTGCTCCTCGACGGTGGTCCCGGTGGTCAGGGTGGTGACGGTGACCGTGCGGGTCTGACCGATCCGGTGGACCCGGTCGGACGCCTGAGCCTCCACGGCCGGGTTCCACCACCGGTCGAAGTGGATGACGTCGGCCGCGCGCGTGAGCGTGAGCCCGGTGCCCCCGGCCTTCAGGCTGAGGACGAGCACCTGCGGACCGTCGTCGGACTGGAAGCGGCGGACGATGTCGGCCCGTTGCTCCTGGTTCAGGCCGCCGTGGAAGAATGGCGTACTCACCCCGAACTGTTCGGCGAAATGCCGGACCAGCAGCTCACCGGTCTGCCGGTACTGGGTGAAGACGAGGGTCGGAGAGCCGTTCTCCAGGTTGTTGGCCACGATGTCGGTGCACAGGTCGAGCTTTCCCGACCTGCCCGACAGCTCACCAAGGTCGTCCGTGATCAGGCTCGGATGGTTGCAGACCTTCTTGAGCGAGGTCAGGGCCGCGAGCACCTTGGTCTGCCGCTGGGCGCCACTGCCGAAGCCGTCGTCGATGACCTGCTCCAGCAGCCGGTCGTACAGCCTCTCCTGCTCCTCGGTGAGGTCGCAGATGAGATCGGCATGGATCTTGGGCGGGAGCGACCCCGCGACCTGGGACTTCTTCCGCATCAGCACGACCGGCTCGATGGCCCCGCGCAGCCGGGCGGAAGCGGCCGTGGAGCCGTGCGCGATCGGCCGCACGAAGCGATGGCGGAACTGCGTCCGGTTCCCGAACAGATGCGGTGCGACCAGATTGAGCAGGGCCCACAGCTCGTCGAGGTGATTCTCGACGGGCGTCCCGGTCAGGGCGATCCGCGCGTCGGCCGCGATGGCGCGCGCGGCCTTAGACACCTGCGTACGGGGATTCTTCAGGACCTGCGCCTCGTCGAAGACCGCGGTGCTCCACTGGATCCCCGCCAGGTCCGGGCTGTGCGTGCGTAGCGTGGGGTAGCCGGTGAGCGCCACCGTACCCCTGTCCACCGCGGGCAGCGGCCCGCCGCGCCAGATCGTGGTGCGCAGGTCGGGTGCGAACCGCGCGATCTCGTGTGCCCAGTTCCCCACCAACGACGTGGGACAGACCACCAGTTGCGGCCCCTCCTCGGCCCGTCCGGCGACACAGCCGATGGTCTGCAGGGTCTTGCCGAGTCCCATCTCGTCGGCCAGCACCGCGCCGCTGTGCGTCTCGATGGTCTCGCGCAGCCAGCTCACCCCGCGTGCCTGATACGGGCGCAGCTTGGCGGTGAGCGTCGCGCGCATCTCGGCCCCCACCGAGGTGGTGCGGCGGAAGACGTCGCTCGCGTGCTCCGGCGTCGTGACGGCGACACCGGTGGCGTCGGGGACCGCGTGCGCGGCGATCGGCAGAGCCGACTCGCCGCCCGCGATCCACGAACGCCAGACGTCCACCGACCGGCCGGGGGAGTCGAGGGGCACGGCCGCGAGCCGGTCCGGCTCGATCAGCACGCAGTCGACGTCGGACACCTTGAGCCCGCCGAGGTCCGGCGTCGGGACGACCAGGGGGACGGTCTCGACGTCACCGACCGGCGGGGCCGCTCCCACGGCGCCGTCGGCCCAGGTCCACAGGGCGAACATGTGCCGGTCGGGCAGGTACGTGGCCTGACTGTACGACCGCGCCTCGGAGAGTTTCTGCCTGGTTCCCATGGCGTCAGCGGGCTCCCACGTTGTCGCCCTCGCGGGCGGTCAGGTCCTCGGCCCCGGCCCGGGGGGCCCTCTCGTCCGCGGTCGGGCCGCCGTCCCGCACGGGCTCCGGCGCGCCCCCGGCAGTCGCGGGCTTGCGGACCGAGCGCAGGGCGAGCAGCAGCACGGCCGCGCCGAAGAGCGCGATGAACATGATCCAGACCGCGCCGACATGCATGGCGTGGACGTACGCGTCGTCGGCGGCGTGCCCGAGCGCGGGCAGGTGGGACGTGGTGGCGATGTGCCGCGCCTGTTCGGCGGAGACCCGCGCCTGCTCCCGTAGCGGTCCGGGGACACCGTCCAGCGACGGCTCGATCGCGCTTCGGTACACGATCGACATGATCGTGCCGCCGACGGCGATACCGATCACACTGCCGGTCTGGCGCACGGTGTTGGTGACGGCCGCCCCGGCACCGGCCCGCTCCAGCGGCAGCGTGCTGATCAGCGCCGCGGTCACCGGGCCGAGCACCATGCCGATGGACAGACCTTGGACCAGCAGCACGACCCCGATCCAGACGAGGGGCGTGCCCAGTCCGAAGAGCCCGTACGCGCCCATGGTCAGCGCCGCGACGATCAGCGCCGGCACGGCGACGAGCCGCAGCGACCAGCGGTGCACCAGGCGGGCGCCGACGGGCGCGCCGAAGATCGCGCCGAGCGCGGTCGGGAGGCTGGTCAGACCCGCCTCGATCGGCGAGTAGCCGCGCGCGCCCTGCAGGTAGAACGCGTTGTAGAAGGTGACCGCGGACACGGCGAACAGGAGCAGGCCGAGCGCCACGTTGCCGCCGCCGAACGCGCGCTGGGCAAGCAGCCGGGGATCGAAGCTCGGCATCCTGCTTCGCAGTTCGACGCGGACGAACACGGCCAGCAGGATCAGCCCGCCGACGATCGGCGCCCAGACGTCCGTACGGCCCCAGGCCGCCACCTGACCCGCGCGGATCAGTCCGTAGGCGAGCGCCGCGAGACCGGTGATGGACAGCAGCATCCCGGCCGGGTCCAGCAGGCGCACGACGGGGCTGCGAAAGTTCGGGACCAGCAGGGCGATGCCGATCAGCGCGAGGACCACGACAGGGACGTTGACCAGGAAGACCGAGCCCCACCAGAAGTGGTCGAGCAGCACACCGGCGAGCACCGGGCCCACGGCCATGCCGACACCGGCGGAGGTCGAGGAGATGGCGATCGCGGTCGACCGCGCCGGGCCGGTGAACGTCCATATGAGGATGGCCAGGTTGGCCGGCATGATCAGCGCGCTGCCGACGCCCATCGCCGCCCGCGCGGCGATGAGCTGCCCCGCGTCGCCCGCGTACGCCGCCCACACCGAGGACGCGGCGAAGACCACCAGGCCCGTCGCGAGCACGACCCGGTGGCCGAAGCGGTCGCCCAGCGCACCCGCGGTGAACATCAAGGTGGCGAAGGCCAGCGTGTACGAGCCGGTGGCCCACTGCAGCTCGGCCGGGCTGGCGTTCAGCCCACGGACCGGGTCCGCGAGGGTCTCCAGGGTGGTGCTCAGGACGGTGTTGTCCAGCCAGATCAGCAGTGAACACAGCATAAGAACGGCAAGGATCAACTGCTGCCTGGACTTCGGCAACGTGGATGCAGGCATGAATACCTTTGGATTCGGTCTGAAAAACTGACGAGCAGACCGTAGGCGACTATCGGGCGTGTGTCAATTCTCAGACGGCCGGTAACGGTGGCGATTTTTCGGCGCCCTCGAGGGCATGCCGCCAGGTGCTCTGTCAATTCTTGAAGACGGGAGCGGACCGGCGGTTCAGTGCGCCCCCGTGGGCATGCCGCCAAGCGCCCTGTCAAGTTCTGATCCTGTTGTTTGACTTCGCGTGAATTCTGTGTCCCACCCCCGGCGTTCTGCCTCTGCCCCGGGCCCAGTCCCGCCCGGCGTCCCGCGTCGTGCGCTGCACCGGTGAGCAGGAAGGGGTGGGCGCCATGCCGGTGCCACCACGTGGGGGCGGTCCTTTCGACCTGCCGGTTCAGCAGGCCGAAAATTCTTCTCCGCATATTTTTCTAATGGGGAGAAGAATTCACCCCGGATCAGCGGAACAGAAGTCGCCGGGGTATGCATGGAGAGGCAGGGGATGACCCTGCATGGCCAATGGTGGAGCGAGAGCGAAAGTTACGTCTCGGACATTCTCTGGGTGTCCTCATTGGATTCGTACCGTGCGGTTCTGCACTGGCGCGGTCAGGTGATCTCAGGCGCCGAACTCAAGTGAACAGCAACTCGAGCGCGACACCTTTCGCGATCTCAGCAACCGACTGGACGAAGCCTTCGGGACCACCGGTCAGAACATCAATGGGTGGGGCGCGAATAGAAGAACCGCCAGAGCAAGCCTGGGGCCTGGGCTGGGAAGGCCCCATCACCCTCGTCCGGCCGCGTTGCTCGACCGCCTGAACGAGCTGCGCCCCGATCCCCGGCACTGGATCGAGGGCCCCCGATGACCACAGAACTGGAGTGAGCGTGCTGAGCAGGAAAGACTTCCCGCCGGACTTCACCTGGGGCACGGCCACGGCCCGCGTACCAGGTCGAGGGCGCCGTGACAGCCGACGGCCGCGGCCGGAGCATCTGGGACACCTTCGCCCACACACCCGGACGGATCGCCGACGGAAGAACCGCAGACGTCGCCGACGACCACTACCGGCTGTTCGTCCCAGTGCCCAGCCGGGCAGCGAGAACATCGTCACCGTCGGCACCGGTCTTCCCGCACGCAGATGGACTGGCCGATCCAGGCCACCGGTCTCCGCGACAGCACATCACCGTCGCCCGGCAAGTCGTGGGGGAGGGGCTGCCGCTGAAGGGATATCTCGTCTGGCCCCTGATGGACAACTTCACCAGACACCGCTGCGGTCGACCAGGGCCCGCCCTGCTGGCTATTCGGTGTCAGTCAGGTGCTTCAGGAGGGTCTGGCTGATGTCGCCGAGCTGGCGGATCTGTTCGGGCGACAGGAGATCAATGAGGTGGGTGCGGACGCTCTCGACATGGATGGGGGCGGCGGTCTCGAGCGCAGCCTTTCCTTCGTCGGTGAGGACGGCGAGCCAGCCACGCCGGTCGCCCGCGTAGTGCTCCCGGCGTACCCACCCGGCCTGTTCCAGCTTATTGATCGCGTGGGAGATGCGGCTGGGCTTGGAGTTGGTCCAGTGGGCCAGTTCGCTCATGCGCATGGTTCGGTCGGGACTCTCCGACAGCAGGACCAGCAGTTCGTAGTAGGTGGGCGGCATGCCGGCCGCAGCCTGCAGGTCGCGCTCCAGTCGGTCGGTGAGCAGGCGCATCGCCAGCCCGAAAGCGCGCCAGGTGTGTTGCTCGTCGTCGGTGAGCCATCGCGTCATGCCAACCATCGTACGCAAATGTTGCGCACTGAAATACCTTGATGTACTGTCCTGCTCAATCTTCAAGCACTGAAATAAATTCAGAGGAGCACGACATGTTCCCCCACGAGCTCACCGGCACCTACACCATCGACCCGGCCCACAGCCGCTTCGGCTTCGTCGCTCGCCACGCGATGATCACCAAGGTGCGCGGCAGCTTGCCCCTCCTCAAGGCCACCGCCTACCTCGACGCCGCCAACCCAGCCGCCTCCACCGTCGAGGTGAAGCTGGACGCCGCCGGCGTGAACACCGGCAACCCGCAGCGTGACGGCCACCTGCGCACCAGCGACTTCCTGGACGCCGAGACCCACCCGCACATCACCTTCACCAGCACCGGCGTCAAGCGCATCGACGACGCCGCCTTCGAGGTGACCGGCCCGTTGACCATCCGCGGCATCACCCGCGAGATCACTGTCCCGCTCGAGTACACCGGCACCGCCATCGACGCCCAGGGCCTGACCCGGGCCGGCTTCGAGGGCGGCACCGTGATCAACCGCAAGGACTATGGCGTCAGCTTCAACGCCGTCCTGGAGACCGGCGGCGTGATGATCTCCGAGAAGATCACCCTCGAGTTCGACCTGTCCGCCGTCAAGAACGTCTGAACGGCCTCGTGAACCCAGCGGGCCACGGCCTCGCTGTTGCGTCCCGGGCGGGTGCTGCCGATGATGAGCTGGTCCGACAAGTGGGTGATCATTTGTGGCCGGGCAGGCTTGCGGCCATGGCCAGGCCGGTCGCGGTGAGGATGAACATCCACGTCAGAGCTGAGGTGAAGCCGCCGGCCTGGAGGATGACGGCCATCAGCGCGGTGCCGGTGGCGGCGCCGATCCGTTGCACGACGGTGCTGGCGCTGGTGGCGTGCGGAATGGCGGCCGGGCGCAGGGTGCGGTAGACGGCGACGCTGACGGGCAGGCTGGCGACGCCGAATCCGACTCCGCGCAGGAGCAACGCCACGCTCAGCAGAAAGGTGTCGGTGTCAGCGGTGGCGAAGACGAACGGGAGGGTGCCCGCGGTGGCCGCCGCCATCCCGGCCAGGGCCAGCGGGCGGGGCGGCAGGCGGTCGGTATACCGTCCGATGAGCAGGGACGCCAGGGCGACGCCGAGGGTCTGTGGGGCGAGCGCGAGCCCGGCGTCGAGCGCCGACAGGCCGTGCAGTCGCTGGTAGTACAGCGGCAGCAGGAACATCGGCCCCCAGCTCGTGACGCCGAGGACGAACATCATGACCGTCCCCGACCGGAAGCTGCGATCGGCGAAGAGTCCCAGGTCGAGCAGGCTCCCCTCGCCCCGGCGCAGCGAGCGCGCGACGAACGCCGCCAGCAGTGCGGTCCCGGCCGTCACCGTCACCACCGTCGGCACTACTGCCGGCGCCCCGGTCCCGGTGTCGGTCTCCAGCCCGGTCAGCGCGTACAGCAGGGCGACCACCGCGGCCGGCAGCAGGAGCAGCCCGACAAGGTCGAGCCGGCGGTCGTCGCGTTCCTCGTCCCGGGGAAACCACCGCCACGTCATGGCCAGCGAGACCAGGACGAGCGGCACGTTGACGAAGAAGACCCAGCGCCAGCCCCAGCCGTCGATCAGCAGGCCGCCGAGCACAGGCCCGGAGATCGGGGCGATCTGGCCGACGAACCCGACCTTGCCCATCACCCGGCCCAGGCGTTCGGGCCCCGCGGCCCGGGCCAGGACGAGCTGCGTCGCCGGCAAAATCATGCCCCCGCCCAGCCCTTGCAGGGTCCGGAAGGCGATGAGCGAGCCCGCCGACCACGCGGCGCCGCACAGGATCGATCCGAGCAGGAACAGCCCCAGGGCCGTCAGCCACACGGCGCGGGCGCCGAAGCGGCCGACCGACCAGCCCACCAGCGGGATGACGGCGGTCATCGCCAGCACGTAGGAGGTGGTGACCCACTGGATCGTCGTCACCGGCGCGGCCAGGTCCCTGGCCAGCTCGTCCAGCGCCACCGCGACGATCGTGGTGTCCAGCAACGCTGCCATCGCGCCCACCAGGACCGTCGCGGCCAGCGGCAGCAGGGGGCGTGCGCTGGTGGAGGCCGGCGTGCTCACGGGACCAGCAGGGTCTTGCCGATCGTGGCGCGGGCTTCGATCGCCCGGTGTGCCTGGGCGGCCTCGGACAGGGGATAGGTCTGGCCGATGATCGGGCGCAGCCGACCGGCCGCGGCGTGCGCGAGCGCCTCCTCGGCCAGCGCCCGGATCTGCGCCGGGGTTGGTACGCCGCCGTCGGGGACGAGCGTCACATGAGCCTCCGGCTCGGTCCAGGAGCCGGAGGCCATGCCGTACACCCTGGCCCGGCCGCCGGGCCGCACGGCGCGCATGCCCTGCGCGCCCACGACGCCGCCGACTCCGTCGAAGACCAGATCGACGCCTCCGCTCATCTCGGCGACCTCGCGTTCCCACCCCGGCCTGGAGTAGTCCACGTAAGCGAGAGCACCCAGCGAGGTGACCAACGCCTCCTTACCGGGACCGCGGGCGGCGCCGACCACCTTCGCCCCCGAGGCGGCGGCCAGCTGGACCAGCAGACTGCCGACACCACCGGCGGCCGCCTCCACCAGCACCCACTCGCCCGGACGCACCTCGGCCTGCCGGTGCAGGAGCACCGCTGTCCGCCCATCGGCCAGCAGCGCCACCGCATCCCGCAGCGCCACCTGCGCCGGGACGGGGACGAGGTCCTCCGCCCGGGCCACGGCCAGCTCCGCATAGCCGCCGGTGCCGCCCGTCGTGGTCACCACGGTTCGCCCGACCAGCGCCGCATCCGCCCCCAGGCCGACAGCCGAGACGCGCCCGCCCACCCCGTTGCCGGGGATGCGCGGAAGCGGTGGCCGCTGGTGGGCCGCGGGACCGCGACCGGCCCGCACCTGTGTCTCGACGTACGTGATCCCGGCATAGTCCACCGCCACGAGCACCTGCCCCGGCCCCGACACCGGGTCTTCGACCTCCCGGATGCGCAGCACCTCCGGCCCGCCGAAGCGGTCCATGACCACAGCACGCATGACTGCCTCCTCAATAGGAGCAAAACGCTCCGCTTGGAAGGGGACTCTATAACCGGAGTAATTCGCTCCGCAAGTTCGATATGCTGCCGACATGACCCAACCCCAGCGCCGCGGTCCCCGGCAGGCGGAAGCCGAGCGCAACGACCGGGCCCTCCTGCGGGCGGCACGCCAGGTGCTGGCGGCCGACGGGGAGCACGCTTCGGTCGCGGCCATCGCAGCGGCCGCCGGGGTCGGTATCGGCAGCCTCTACCGCCGCTACCGCACGAAAGAGGAGCTCTTTCAGCGGCTGGCCGAACTGTCCCTCGACAACTGGAACCAAGCCGCCGAACGAGGTCTCGCCGAGGACGATCCATGGGAAGGGCTGGCCTCCTTCATCGTCACCTGCGTCGAGTTCGGCCAAGGTTCGCTCGCCCCAGTCGCCGGAACCATCGAGGTCACCAAGGAGATGCAGGCCAAGTCCGACCGCTCGGACGAACTGCTCGCCGCGCTCGTCACGCGCGCCCACCAGGCCCGCGTGCTCCGACCGGACGTCACCGCCGTCGACATCTCCCTGCTGATCGAGCAGTTCGGCAGATCGCCCGCCCTGGACCAGTTGCGCAAGCAGGGGCGCGACGACCTCATCGAAGCCGCCGCCGACGCTCACAAGCGCGTTCTCGCTATCGCCGTGGACGGCCTGCGCGCCTGCCACCCGCGTCCGCTACCCGGCGACCCGCCCACCGACCGGCTCTTCACCGAACGCTGGACACACGAAACCGGCCGATCTCGCCGCGCGTCACCGACGAGCGACTGATCCCTTCCCAGGTCACGATCCAGCGACCACCCGTGATCCTCGCACCCTCACCGCGCACGCCGTCCGCGTCGGCCAGCAGAGCATGTTTTCCCAGGTAGTGGTTGTTTCGGTGAAAACCGGCGGCGGAAAATCGTCTCGTGTCGCGTCGGCCAGGGCACTCCTCGGTGCCGACGCAAAAAGGGGGCGACTCATGCGTATCGTCGTGGACCTGAACCGGTGCCAGGGATACGCACAGTGCGTGTATCTGGCCCACGAGATCTTCAAGCTGAACGGGACGGAAGCGCTTACCTACGAGCCCAACCCCGACGACGCGCGGCGCATGCAGGTCCAGCGGGCCGCCGCCGCCTGCCCGGTGCAGGCGATCATGACCGACCGCTTGGACGGTGTGGATCGGGGCACGCCGTCATGACCATGTCGGCAACGCTCGCCGAGTTGGTGCGCGACTTCAAGGCCAACGGCCGGATCGTCATCGTCGGCGCCTCCCTGGCGGGGCTGCGGGCCGCCGAGGCCCTGCGCGAGGAGAGCTTCCGGGGGTCCCTGACCATCGTCGGGGACGAGCCGCACGAGCCCTACGACCGGCCCCCGCTGTCCAAACAGGTGCTCAAGGGCTGGGTCCCGGCTGACCACACTCTGCTGCCCCGCTTTCGAGAACTGGACGCACAGTGGCGGCTCGGCGTGGCCGCCACCGGGCTGGACAGAGCCACCAGGCAGGTGCGCTTGGCCGACGGCGAGCAGATCCCGTACCACCGGCTGCTGATCGCCACAGGGACCCGCGCGCGACCATGGCCCAACCCGGCCGAGGCCGCCCTGGAAGGGGTGTTCTCGCTGCGCTCGCGTGATGACGCCGCTCGGCTGCAACAGGCGCTGGCCGCGCGGCCATCACGGGTGCTGATCATCGGCGGCGGGTTCATCGGCTCGGAGGCGGCCTCCGTCTGCCGGGAACTCGACATCCCGGTGACCCTCACCGAGCGAGGCTCGGCCCCCCTGGTCGGGGCGCTGGGCGGGGTGATCGGTGAGATCGCCGCCGAAATGCAGCGCGACCACGGCGTGGACCTGCGCTGCGGGGTCGGCGTGTCGTCGCTGGAGGGCGACGCGCACGGACATGTACGGCGTGCCCGGCTCTCGGACGGGACCACCATCGAGGCCGACGTGGTCCTGGCCGCGCTGGGGTCGATCCGTAACGTGGAATGGTTGGAGGGCTCCGGGCTGGCAGCCGGCTTCTGGGGGGTCGGCTGCGACGCCGGGGGTCGCGCCTTCGACATCAACGGCGTGGTGACCGACACCGTCTACGTGGCGGGGGACGTGGCGCGCGCGCCCCACGTGCTGTACGAGTACCAGTTCCTGGCGATGGAGCACTGGGACAATGCCGTCTTCGGTGCCGGGGTGGCGGCCCACAACATGGTGAGTCTCGAGCCCGACTACCGCCCGAATCTGTTGCTGCCGGGCTTCTGGTCCGGTCAGTTCGGCGTCAACATCAAGTCCGTCGGCGTACCGCCGTTCGGCGATGAGATCGTCTTCACGCAGGGATCCGTGAAGGAGCGCTGCTTCGCCGCCGCCTACGGTCACCGCGGCCGCATCGTCGCCGCCGTCAGCTTCAATCACGGCAAGTGGCTGGAGTACTACGCGCGGCTGATCGAGCAGTCGGCTCCGTTCCCGCCTCCGCCGCCGGGCTGGGATCGGCCGGACGTCATGAAGCCGGTCCCGGCGGAGTTCCCGGCACCTGGTGTCCCGACGGCGATACCCGACGTCGTCCTGACCGGCCACGACCCGAGCGGGCGGAGCGCCGAGTTCCGGCCTCGGGGCCACTGACGCGCCTCAGCGGGATCGGCGGGTGACCCGGCCGACGCAGCAAGAAGGAGAGGAACAGCATGGGCGAGGAAACACCCTGGCAGCAGGCGCTCCGCTACGCCAACCGTGCCAATCCGTACCCCTTCTACGCCGAACTCCGCAAGACCCCGGTGGCGCGGCAGCCGGACGGCACCTACGTCGTCAGCACCTACCAGGAGGTCGTCGCGCTTCTCCACGACCCCCGGGTCAGCTCCGATGTCAGGAAGCTCCCGGCCCGCGCCCCGGCCGCGGCGGAGCCGGGAGCCGAGCCGATCACCGAGGCCGTCATCGGTCTGGAGCCGAACATCATCACCTGTGACCCGCCCGAACATGATCGTGATCGCCGCATGATGACGCGGCACTTCTTCGGCCCGCCCCATTCGCCGCACCAGATCTCGGACCTGGAGCCCGATATTCGCCGTATCGTCGCCGGCCTGCTGGACGGGATGCGGGGCAAGACCCGGATCGACGTCGTGGACGAGTTCGCCTACCCCCTGCCGGTGGCCGTGATCTGCAAGGTTCTGGGCGTGCCGCTGGAAGACGAACGGCGCTTCCACGCCTGGATCGAAACGGCCCTGGACGCTCTGGATTTCGGCCCGGAGGCGGCCTCCGACGAGATGCGGAGCCGGTTGGAGGGCGGCCGCCGCAGCGTGAAGGAGTTCGAGCAGTTCCTGGCCGGGCTGCTCGACCAGTACGCCGGGCAGCCCGGCCCCGGCATGCTCTCGGCGATGGTGCACGACGACGGCCCGGACGGGCGCATGTCCGCGGGCGTGCTCGCCAGCAATGCCGTGCTCCTGCTCTTCGCCGGGCATGAAACCACGGTCAATCTGATCGCCCACAGCGTGCTCACCCTGCTGAGACACCCCGAGGCGCTGGAGGAGCTGCGCCGCCGGCCCGACCTGATCGTGCCCGCGGTGGAGGAACTGCTGCGGTTCGAGTCGTCGGTCCAGTTCTGGCACACCCGCTCGGCCGTCGAGGACATCGAGATCGCGGGCACCACCATCCCGAAGGGCGCTCCGATCTTCCTGGTGTACGGCTCGGCGAACCGCGACCCGGTACGGTTCGCCGACCCTG
The DNA here is from genome assembly GCF_031570565.1 of Nonomuraea sp. 3-1Str. Taxonomy (NCBI): domain Bacteria; kingdom Bacillati; phylum Actinomycetota; class Actinomycetes; order Streptosporangiales; family Streptosporangiaceae; genus Nonomuraea; species Nonomuraea sp. 3-1Str. Next base: position 49,491 of record NZ_JALHBK010000028.1, on the reverse strand, counting down.
ACCGGCTCGATCTCGAACGCCCCGGCAACGAGCACCTCGGCTTCAGCCAGGGCATCCACTTCTGCTTCGGTGCTCCACTCGCCCGGCTGGAGGTCCAGGTCGCGGTCGGGGAGTTCGTCCGCCGCGTGGAAAACCCCCGGCTCGTCGTCGACCCGCCGCCGTACCGCCACAACCAGATCTTCCGCGGCCCCCGCCACGTCCTGGTCGACATCGACGGGATCCGCGACTGACCCACGGCGGCAGGCACCAGTGCTTGGTGAAGCTGGAGGAGAGAAGCTGCGGTCGGTTCCGGAGGAGCGGCTTCCTCCTGGCCGTGGCCGCACGGACCGGTATGCCGGATCCCGGCGCGCGGTAAGGAGGCTCGCCATGACAAGCGACACGAGCCCCATGGGCGTGCCGCCGGGCCTGCGGGCATCGACGGAGAGGCTGCGCTGCTGGACCTCCCGGTGGTTTGTGAGACCTTTCCGGGGGCCTTGCGGATACTGCTGCCCAGATGACGAGCCGGGATCCCCCACGCGCCCGCAGCCGGCGGGCAGGCCGATGTGACGGCGCCGGCGCGGCCGTGCCCCCGAGCCGACCCGGAAGGCTGACGTTCGTCATCCATTGCCTCGGGGCTGGTTGGGGGGCTCCTCGACCCAACGCCTGTGGAGGTCGGTGGTGAGCTTGAGTTCCAGTTCCTGCTCGTTGAAGTCGTGATCGGCTTTGGCTTGCTGGAAAGCCGCCTGGCGGTTCTGTCCGATCAGGACGAAGGTGGACAGGAAGATCGCTTCGAGGGACACGGTGAGGGTGAGAGTCGGCCAGGAGCCGGCGAAGTCAGTGATCTTGTCGGCGAGCCGCAACTGCACGCTGGCCGCCCGCTGTGCCTGGTGTTCCAGGACGGCGGGGTGGTGGTTCGGCTGGTGGGCGAAAGGGGGCTTCATGAGAACCTCCAAGCTCGGCCGCGGTACGACGTCGCGCCGGGTCACTCGCAGCGGCTGCCGCCGCGCCGTCTCCTCGATCGCTCGGCTACTCGGCGTCAGCCGCTCCACGATCTACAGGTATCTGCCCGAGCTCAAGCCCGACGGTCCTACGGCCATCGAGATCCCGCTTGCACGGGTCGAGCTGGAAGCCCCTGGTGCCCGGGCCGCCCGTGAGGTCATGGTCGCCTTGGGCGCCCTGACATCGGCAAGGTCCATGAGGTCGGCCGGAGTCTGGTGCGGAGTGCGGTGCGCAGTGTGTCGGCGATCAGTCGATTGTCTCGGCCGATTCGGGGTCGTTGGTCGGGGCGTGCCTGTCGATGGCGTCGTGGGTTGCGGCCCAGCTGGCCAGGAGGTTCAGTGCGTCCTGGGTGGGTGAGGCGGGTTCGGCGGTGTAGGTGAGGAGGAACTGGCTGGGGTCGGCGCCCAGAGGGAAGGTCTCGAACGGCAGGTCGAGGTCGCCGACGACCGGGTGGTGGAGGAGCTTCACGCCAGTGGTGTGGATCCGGACGTTGTGGGCTGCCCAGCGGCGACGGAAATGCTCGCTGCGGGAGTCGAGACCGACAACCACCTGCTGCGCCACGCCACCAGGACGATCAGGCGCCGATCGGCCGTGCGTGCTCCGGTCGGGCCTCCAGCCGGTGCACGCCGTCACGCCGCAGCGCACGTGCTCCTCGCCGGGCAATCGCCGCGAGGGGGGCCGGGTTCGAACCCTGCGCCGCGGGAAGTGGGCCAGGGTCTGCGCCGAGTAGTCGCGCGGCTCCTGCGGTGCGCGCTCCGCCCCGTGTCCGATGACCCAGGAGTGGTCGCGTTCCGGCTCTGCGTTCATAGGCTGCTCCTCCTGGTGGCCATGCGGCGCAGTGTCCGAAACCGAGCCTGCATCAACGCCCACCTGAGGCGCTGGAGGACAGAAACCCACGCGCACGCGATCCGTGTCAAAAAAGCCTGGACGATTTCGCAGGGCTGGACCAGGCCACCAACCGGTCATCAGCGGTGGAGGTCACCGAGACGTGTCAGATCCAGCCCTCTTCCCACGCGCGGTGAGCGGCGGCGTGGCGAGAGCTGACGCCGAGCTTGCTCATGGCGGCCGACAGGTAGTTGCGTACGGTGCCCGGCGCCAGATGGACCTGACCGGCGATCTCCCTGATCGAAGCGCCGGTGCGTGACGCCCGCAGCACCTCCAGCTCGCGGTCGCTGAGCGGGCAGTCGCCCTCCGTCAGCGCGGAAGAGGCGATGTCGGGGTCCACGTAGCGCCGCCCTGCCGCGGTGTTGCGGATGATCTGAGCGAGCTGCGCCGCCGGCGTCGTCTTGGGGACGAAGCCGCTCACCCCCGCCGACAGCGCACGACGCAGTATGGCAGGCCGGGCGTGCCGCGTGACGAGGATGACCCTGGTGGTGGTCGCGGCCAGGATCTCCCGGGCGGCGTGCAGCCCGTCGGCCGGGGGCATCTCCAGATCCAGGACGGCGATGTCCGGGCGGTGCTCCAAGGCCAGGCGTACGGCGTCGGTCGAGGTGGCGGCCTCGGCGGTGACGGTGAGGTCGTCCTCCAGCTCCAGCAGCGCGGCCAGGGCGCCCCTGATCAGGTCCTCGTCGTCGGCGATCAGCAGGCGGATCATCCCGCCTCCCCCTTTACCGGCAGCCGGGCCGCCACGACGAAGCGGTCGCCGTCCTGGCGCCAGGTCAGCGCGCCGCCGGCGGCCTCGATCCGGCTGGCGAGCGTGCGCAGGCCGGTACCCGTTCCTCGGGCGGGCGGGCTGGACGCAGGGCCGGTGCCCGTGTCGGGGCCGGGCGCGCCGTCGTTGGACACCTCGAGGCTGGCCTGGCCGCCGGCGATCCGGCAGCCGATCTCGGCGTGCCGGGCCTGGCTGTGGCGCAGCACGTTCGTGGTCGCCTCGCGTATCACCAGGCCCAGCAGGTGCCTGCCGGAGGCCGGAAGCCGGCCAGCGGAAGGAACCGGGTCCATCTGGGCGTCGATGCCGGCGGCGGCCAGCACGCTGGTGGCGTTCGCGAGCTCCTCCTCCAGCGTGACGCGCCGGTAGCCCTGGACGACAGCGCGGGTGTCGCGCAGAGCGTCGGTGGCCAGGAGTCGCACGGCGTCCATCTCCCCGGCCGCCCGCTCGGGATCTGTGCGCGCGAGCCTGGCGGCGAACTCGCTCTTGAGCGCTATCACCTGCAGGTGGTGGCCCTGGATGTCGTGGAGGTCGGCGGCGAAGCGCAGCCGCTCGTCCTTGACGGCCACCTCGGCCGCCAGCCCGCGGGCAGCCTCCAGCCGCTCAGCGACGTCCCACGCCCACAGCATGCCTAGCGTGACCCAGCCGGTGAGGATCACCAGTCCGGCAGGGAACGCTGCGGCGAAGGCCACCGGCCGCTCCGCCCCGACGGCCGTGACCCCACCCAGCAGCGCCGCGACCGCCGCCGCGGCCGCGATCAGCAGCCACCGGCGGTGCCCGGGCAGGAACATCGCCACGATCGACACCATCGTCGCCGGGCCGAACGACCACAGCCCGAGCTCCAGCCGCGAGAGGAGGATCCCGCCCAGCAGCGCGGCGCCCGCGATGCCCGCCACCAGCCACGGGATCGGCGGCCTTCCGTACTCATGGTCCGCGGCGCGGGGAAGGCGGCTGCTGAGGCAAACAGCGCTGGCGGTCAGCGTGACCGCCAGCGCTGCGACGGCGGCGAGCCGGACCATCACCGGTACACCCGGCTCGATGATCCGGCTCCGGACGATGAAGACCAGCAGGAAGGCGGTGACGCCGATGAGGCTCCACCAGGTGTAGCGGCGGAGGCTCGTCAGATCCTTCCCAGGGCTGGCCGGTACGTCAGGCACGTTGTCCATTGTCTCTTACGGTTGGAAGACGAGCTGCGCGGCGATCATGACGTCGAGGACGCCGCACCATTCGGCGAAGGTGCGGGCCACGACCTTGTCCTGCTTGAGGTGGACGAAGTCCCAGACGCCGTGCAGGAACCAGCCGGCGGCCACCAGGTAACGTCCCACTTCCGGGTCGAGGAGAAGGCCCGCCAGGGCGAGTGCGCCGAAGAACAGCATGCCCAGGGCCTGGAGCCGGAAGGTGCCGTCCCGGCGCAGCTGGCCGTCCACTCCTGCCCAGACCAGAATGACCAGCGCGATCCCGGTGAAGGCGGCGGCCGGCGGGATCACGTCCAGGATCCGCAGGCCGAAGACGGTGGCGACGCCGATCGCGAGGCCTGGCCAGGTCGCTTGGCGCTTACCCAGCTTGACCATGGCGAGGTAGATCAGTGGCAGCAGCGACAGGACGTGGGCCAGCCCGGCCACGCCCCCGGGGGAGTCGCTGCCAGATCCTATGATGGCCGACGCCACGAGAGCCAGCGCCGCGGGCCAGCGCCGCTTCAACCAGGCGATCGAGCCGGTGCGGACGGAAGTGGAGGCGGATGCCGAGTACGGGGTATGGGTATCCATGGGGTCCAGCTTCGGGCAGGCCTGCAGACACAGGTAGTGCCGGATCGCACTGGCGGGCGTGGAGATGTCATGTGAACTCATGACATCTGTCATCCGGTGGTGGGCCCCTACGGGCACGTCGACGCAATGTCCGGTCCATGTCCTTGTGCGTGGCTCGCGAGTGCCGCCAAGCTCTCTCGGAGAGAGAGCATCGTCCGCGTTCCCATATGGCGAGGCCGGAAGCAGCTCGGCGCGGTGAGACCCGAGGCGCACGCGATGGCGCGGGGAGCCGGAGTGCTGATCGTGGCCGCGGCACCGCCTGCCGTACCCCATAGGCCGTCTGCTTACGGCCGGTGTACTGCTTGGTGCACGAGGGATCCGCTATTCGGAGCTGTTCGGCCAGGTACTCCACCACCGGCCACGGCTCCTCCAGCGGATCTTCCAGAGAACAAGCCGATATACCTGACCGTGGTCAGCTGCAGCGCGAAGCCGAGCTGGTGGGACTTGGTACGACGCAGCGCGATCAAGTCCTGGTCGACGTCATCCAGACAGAAGAAGCGCTCCAGCTCCGAGCGCATCAACACCTCGGTGAGCGTCCCATACGCCGTAGCCTGCTCATCCGTCAGCAACCCAACCGGCACAACTTGGACATTAGCCGCGAGATTTGACGGAGATCGAGTTCTTCACCGAATCGCCCCAGTCGCGATTTCGCAAGATCATTCTCAGCGATAACGACTGTACCGCTGTTCCTCAACCCCGGGGTCGTACGGGGCTTGGCGGGGCCTGGAAAGGCGTCCAGGATGTCGGCCACCAACCGTGAGCAGGGCTTCCCCCTGCTGGCCGTGATCGCGCACGGCGTGCTCGCGGTGGTGACGTTCGTCCTGGTGCTCCTCGGCGCGACGACCCTCTAGAGGCGGCATGACGGCCGGCTGGGGGGCCCGACAAGGACGTCCGATTTCTGCCGGAGGTGTGCCCGTCTTGGCGGGACATCATGGAGCTCATGACAGCGGAAACGACGATGAACGACGAGAGCAGGCGCTCGCTCGAAGTCCTGGAGAGGTTCTACCAGGCGGAGGCCGCCTACATCGGCGCGGGCGGCCCGGGCAAGGCCGACTTCGGTGTGATGGCCGACTGCCTGGATCCCGAGGTGGTGATGTACCAGGCGGACTCCCTTCCGTACGGGGGCATCTGGCACGGGCCGAGCGGCATCGAGGGGTTCATGGCCGGCATGAGCGAGGCCTGGGAGTCCCTGGAGTTCCTGGAGCAAAGGTACGTGGTCGACGGCGGCAGCGTGGTGGTCTGGAACCGCGGCCTCTTGCGCGCCCGTGCCACCGGCCGTGAGCTGGAGACCGCGGTGATGCAGCTGATGACCATCAAGGACGGCCGCATCGCGGAGATCCGCCCGTTCTACCTGGACACCGCCGCGGTCCTCGCCGCCCTTCGCCCGGATGGCGCCTGACGGGTCACCGGCCCTATCACTCGGTGGACCGCAGGATCTGCATCGAGCGGCTGGTGACTTCTCGGAGACATCTCCTCTCGGACAACGCACCACCTCTACCTGCCGTACCGGACGAAACCGGAACGAACGTAGCGGCAGTGATCACCAGCCCGTCGAACGGAACCGTTGCCGCAGGTCAGGACCTACTTCGTTGGAAATTTCTTCATTGCTACCGGGACCCCTGGAAGGGCGCACAAGGGCCAAGGGGATCGATGGCGAGGTTCGGGTTTGCGGGTCCCGTGGGCGGCGGCCGGGACCGGCGCTCCAGGGCCGCACGCCCGGGCCGTCGATCCACCGGGCCCGCACCCCGCGCGCTCGGCGCGGGGTGCGGCTTGATGATCGTAGAGAAAAGTTGCTTTCGATCACTCGCTCGGCGTGTCAGGTCTCATGATCTGCGTGACAGATCGTGCTCAGGACCTGTGTGACACTTCGCCGAGTGCTGGCGGAGTTGAGCGTGGTCGAGCAGCGGTACCAAGCCGTGCTGCAGGTGTCATCCGGGGCGAGCGTGACCGAGGTCGCCCGACGGTTCGGAGTCTCCCGGCAGACGGTGCATAGGTGGCTGGGCCGCTACCGTGATCAGGGCCTGGACGGTTTGTCGGACCGCTCCTCGCGCCCGCACCCCTCCCCGACCCGGATCCCGGCCGCGGTGGAGGCGCTGATCTGCGAGCTGCGGCGCAACCACCCCCGCTGGGGCGCCCGCCGCCTGGTGTGGGAACTGACCCGCCGCCCCTGCCCCGGGCCGGTGCCGTCCCGGGCCACGGTGCACCGGGTCCTCATCCGCCACCACCTGGTGCAGCCCGTCCCCCGGCGCCGGCGGCGCGAGGACTACAAACGCTGGCAGCGAAGCGAGCCGATGCAGCTGTGGCAGATGGACATCGTCGGCGGGATCATGCTGGCCGACGGCACCGAATGCAAAATCGTCACCGGCGTCGACGACCACTCCCGCTACTGCTCACCGCCACCGTGGTGACCCGCCCCACCGGCCGGGCCGTGTGCCTGGCCCTGGCCGGCGCACTGGGCCGCCACGGCATCCCCGAGGAACTGCTGACCGACAGCGGCAAACAGTTCACCGCCCGCTTCGGCCGCGGCGGAGAAGTACTGTTCGACCGGATCTGCCGCGAGAACGGCATCACCCACCGGCTCACCCGCCCGCACTCACCCACCACCACCGGCAAGATCGAACGCTTCCACCAAAGCCTGCGCCGCGAACTGCTCGACGACCACGAACCGTTCGACAGCATCGAACACGCCCAACAGGTCCTGGACGCCTTCGTCGCCGACTACAACACCCACCGCCCCCACCAAGCGCTGAACATGGCCCGCCCCGCCGACCGGTTCCGCCCCCGCACCGACGAGCGGCTGCCACTGCGCCTACCGGCGGACCTGCGCGCCACCGGAGCACTCCCCGCCCCCGAGGCGGACCTTGGGACCGTCGCGGAGCCGGCGGTGGAACCGGTGCCGGTCGAGACAGCCGCGCCGGTGATTTCGGTGAACGAGCTCGATCCGGTGGATCTGGCGGTCGAGTTCACCCGCGTCGTCCCCGCTTCGGGCAACCTGACCGTCTGCGGGCAGCAGTTCTGGCTCGGCACCCACCGCGCCGGTCTGACGCTCACACTGCGAGCCGACGCCGGCACCGTCGAGCTGCTGATCGCCGGGGTCAGGATCAAGAAGGTGCCCTCCCGGCTCACCGTCCGGCACCTGCGGCAGCTGATCGCCGAGGGCGGCACCCGCCTCCAACCCGCCGCACCGGCCCGGCCCAGCGCCGGCGGGGCGGTCGAGGTGGAGCGGACCGTCAACGCCTCCGGCGTGGTCTCCCTCGGCGGCCGGTCATGCCCGGTCGGCTCCCCGTTCGCCGGACGCCGGCTGACCGTCCGCATCGACGGCGCCGTGCTGCACCTGAGCGACGGATCCACCCTGCTGCGCACCCTGCCCAACCCGCTCACCGACGACGAGACGGCTCGGCTGCGCGACGCACGCCCCGCCGGGCCCGCACCCCGGCCGGCCACCGAACCGGTCCGGGTGCAGCGGCGGGTCAGCAGCCGCGGCTGGATCGCCATCGCCGGGCAGCGCATCGGCGTCGGCATCGGCCACGCCGGAGCGACCGTGACCGTCGAAGCCGCCGACGGCACCTTCCGCATCACCCGCGCCGGCCAGACCATCGCCGAGGTCGCCCGCACCACCACCAAGCCGATCGCCCGGTTCAAGGTCCGCAAGCTCCAGCACTGACCGGAAGATCGCGCTGTCGGGTAGAACTGCGTGCATGGATCCGGTGAAGCTGCAGCAGGCCCTGGACGACGTCTTCGACCAGGCCCTGCTCCACCACGGCTTCACGAACTACATGCGCGACTATCAGCTCGTGATCCACGCGACCGCCGACCCCAGGAGCGGGATCACACCGGCGACGCTGCGCTACCTGTTCCGCCACTGCGTGCAGGCCACCTGCACCACCATCCTGCCGGCCGGCACCTGGCGCACCTCTCTCGATGACCGGCTCATCAGCTACGAAACCGGCGTCGACCTCGACGGATACGTCTGGGGCGTCAACTGGCAGGAGCTCTACCCCGGGGCCAGGCTCATCACCGACTCACCGACCGCCCGCACCTGGGCCGCAGCCCTCGGCATCGACTTCCACGAGGTCCGAATCCAGGCCAACGCCCACGATCTGACCCTGGTCTTCTCCGACCTGCAGATCGAAGAACTCCCGCCCGAAGGGCAGGGCCCAGACCACAGGTTTCCGATTCAATAGGCATCGGAGAGCAACAGATCATCTAGCCGGAGTGTCACCCACCTCCCGAGCCGGATCTGTCGCACGGGTCCTGAGCCCTGACATCACTCGCTCGGCGTCTGGCGGGGCTTGGAAGGGCCGCGCCGGGTGTCCTTGGTCTGCTTGCCTCTGCGGGTGAGCAGGGCGGAAGCTGCTTCGCTCAGCGGGTAGCTGTACGCACGCCCGTCGGCTCGCTCCATGCCTTTGAGGATCTTCCGGATCTGGGTGGCTTTGATGGGGCCTTTGGCGAGGTAAGCCGCGAGCTGGGCCGCCGTGGCAGTGGGCTCGGCAGCGGCAGGCTCGGCAGGGGCGGGGCCAGGAGCCGAAGGCGGGATGGGTTCGTCACTCGGTGGGGACGGGCTTGCTGCGGCATCGGCTTCGAGCAAGTCCTTGCGGGTGGCTATGAGCCATTGCTCGATGCGGCGGTCGATCCGGTCCTCGATGCAGTTGGCGATCCTGGCCTTGACCTGGCTGTCGAGTTGGTCGTCGAACCTGGTGTCGAAGTGCTTGTCGAGCCGCTGCTGCAGGCTCGGGCCGCCGGCCCATGTGTCGGCGAAGACGGCAAAGCGGAGGTCGAACCAGTGGTCGATCCGCTCGTCGAACGTCTCCCGCAGCTGCGTGTCGACCCAGGCCTTGAGCCGCGTGTCGAAGCGGGACTCGAAGCGCGGGTCAAAGCGACGGTTGAACGCCGTATCGAAGCGGGATTCGAAGGCCGCGTCGTACCGGGCGTCGAAACGCGTGTCGAACCGCTCGGCGAAGCAGGCGTCGAAACGCCCCTGAATCCAGTCCTCGAACCAGGCTCGAAACCAGCGTTCGAACCGCTTCTCGATCCACGCCCTGAGTCCCATGCATGCGCCTCGCCAGGAGTGAGAGTTGGCAGCGTTGCCTGGACAATACGAAGATGGCGTTGCGGGCGGATAGGCGACGATCAGGCATGTTTTCGTCTCTTGGGAGAGACGGAATCCAGGTGTTGACCGGTCCGCGATGAGCATCTCGGAGTCGCCCGTCAACGCCGGTCTGCTGTCCACTTGCGGGCCGTGGTCGGGCATCAGGGGACACTTAGCGCCTATCTTGCTGCGCCGGTCGTGGGGTCCGGTTGCGTGTTGGTTAGCGGCCCAGGAAGCTGCAGTAGGTCGGCGGCCGGCCGCGCCCGGAGTAGGGGATGAGGCTGCCGCACCAGTCACAGGTACGGCTCTGCAGGCGCTGCTGTACGCGGGTTCTGAGGGTGCTCTCGCCGGCGGGATCCATTGATTCGTAACAGCGGGCTTGCGTCCCGGACGGAACGTCTTCTCCGAGTTTCGTACTAACTTGCTCCGCGACGATCACGGTTGTGGCGGCTGGACGGCGCGGCCCGTGGCCGCCGACCAGTTGATCTTTACTGTGTTCGATCGAGCTTGCTGTGGTCGGTCAGGGAGTGCCCCATTTGGCCGCCCATCGGTGTGCGCTCTCGATGTAGCCATCCGGTCCCTCGGGTGGAAGGTTCTCGGCGTAGGTGTCGGCGATGATGTCCGGATCGCCGTCCAGGCAGCAGATCTCGCAGCTGCGGATGTGGGCGGCCATCTCGGTGATCTGGCCAATGGTGTAGGTCATGAGGCGGGCTCCGCTGGAGAGGTTCAGCGGGTTGCACGGTGCTGGTGGAACTGTGCGGCGTAGGCGGGAGTGGTCCACACGCGGGTACCCGGCCGGCGGCTGGGGCCGTAGACGCTAGGAAAGTACAGGTTGCTGCGCCGCGGGACCGCGATATTGACGAGGTTTCCGGTGAGCACGGCGGTGACGAAGACGTTCAGCTTCAACGGCCCGGGGTTCTCCCAGGTGCCGGTGGCCGGGTCGTAGCGGCGGTGCCCGTCGAGGACGGCGGGGACGACGCCGGGGGAGTGGGGCCCGACAGACTCGAAGGGCGAGGGGCCGACAGCCCCGATCTGAATCGAGGGGAACAGTCCCAGCCAGTGCCTGAGTCGGTCGCAGATCCAGCACACCGCCACCCGGTCGCGGGCCAGGGTTTCGGTACGGCGTTGCAAGCTGGCGAGGTTGGCCGGGGAGAGCTGAACCTCCCAAGCGACCTTGCGTCCGGTGCTCGGGTGGGTGGCCAGGGTGTCAGCGCGCCAGCCCTGGCCGGGAACCTCCACATCGGCGTGCCAGCCGGCCTCTCTGGACAAGCGGGCGAACAGGGTCTTGAGGTAAAGGTGCGCCTGTGATTCACCTCGCCAGGGGCAGGAGAGGTCAGCTATGTCATGCGCGAAGAAGCGCAGCCCCTGCGGGCTGACCTTGGCGTGCACACGCCCCCCACACCACGTGCAGGCCAGCATGGGACGGGGCCGAACCCGATGGATGGTGTCCCAGGCCAGCCCGCAGCCCAGATCCTCATGCGTGGCGTCGAGCCGCCCGGCCTCGACATGGTGGGCAGTGAGTGGCACCTGAAGGACCTCCTCGACAAGGAGTGTCCATGCCAAGTACATGGCTGGCGAGGGCAGAAAACCAAGATCGGGATTTACTTGGGAGAACGGTGTTTCGTGTAGGTCGGGGACAGCGGACGTAAAGCCCTGCCTACCTGCCCGTATGGGCCTATGTGGGCGAGATGGAGAAGGCGGACGGGAGCGGGAAGCCGGCACCGCGGCGAGAGACGGGGGAGGATCTCCCAGGCCTGAGGTTGATGCCGGTGGGCCCCGCGCTCGCCCTGGTCGGCGGGGCCGCGGCGGTGCTGCTGACGACGGTGATCGTCGGCGGGCTGGTGCTGCTGGGCGCGGAAGGGCTGAAGCCCGAGGCGCAGGTCAGCGCGGCCACCCTGTTCGACCTGCTGAAGATCGCTTTTGCGGTGGTGGCCGGGATGGGCGGGCTGGTGGCGCTGGTGGTGGCCTACCGGCGGCAGAAGGTCGCCGAGGCGGCGCAGAAGCTCGCCGAGGACGCGCACATCCTGGCCCGGCAGGGTGAGGAGCGGGCGCACCGGGGTGAGGCGCGCGAGGCCACCAAGCTGCACAACGACCGCTTCGCCACTGCGGCTGGCCAGCTCGGCCACGACTCACCCGCGGTGCGGCTGGCCGGCGTGCACGCGCTGGCCGGCTTGGCCGACGACGCCCCCACCCGGGAGCTGCGGCAGACCTGCATCGACGTGCTGTGCGCCTACCTGCGCATGCCGTACGCGCCGCAGCCGGCCGCCGACGCCCCAGAGGCCGAGCGGCTGGCCTTCGCCGGACTGCGCGAGGTCCGCCACACCATCATCCGCATTATCACCGCCCACCTCCGCGAGGGTGCCGGCGTCTCTTGGCAGGGTTACGATCTCGACTTCACCGGTGTCGTCTTCGACGGCGGTGACTTCACCGGCGCGAGGTTCGCCGGCGGTCAGGTCTCCTTCTACGGCGCGGAGTTCGCTAGCGGCCGGGTCTCCTTCGACGGCGCGGAGTTCGCCAGCAGCCGCGTCTCCTTCTACGGCGCGAGGTTCACCGGCGGTCAGGTCTCCTTCTACGGCGCGGAGTTCGCCGGCGGCGAGATCTCCTTCGAGCTCGCGACGTTGTCCAGCGGCCAGGTCTCCTTCGAAAGCATGGAGCTCTCCGGCGGCGAGATCTTCTTCTACGGCACGAGGTTCACCGGCGGCCCGGTCTCCTTCTACGGCACGAGGTTCACCGGCGGCCGGATCTCCTTCACCGACGCGAGGTTCGCCGGCGGCCAGGTCTCCTTCCTGGGCACGGAGTTCTCCGGCGGCCAGCTCGCCTTCGAGCGCGCGGCGTTGTCCAGCGGCCAGGTCTCCTTCAACGACGCGACATGCTCCAGCGGCGAGATCTCCTTCTTCGGCATGAAGTTCTCCGGCGGTGAGGCCTCTTTCTTCGGCGTGGAGTTCGACGGCGGCCGCGTCTCCTTCACCGGCGCGAAGTTCTCCGGCAGCGAGATCTCCTTCACCGGCGCGGAGTTCTCCGGCGGGTGGCTGGATTTGTCAGCGGTGGCCGGATGGGCAGTACCGCCGGTGGGACTGCCGCAGCCGGCGCCGCCCGGGCTGGTGCTTCCCGCGGGGTGGCCCGGCGTCGGCGGGCAGCGCGGCCCCGACGACGCCGGCCGGGCGGGCGGCGGCCCGGAGGGGCCGGACGGCAACTTGCGGGAGGCTTAGTTCCGGCACCCTACCGGCGGGTAGATCGGAGGCCCTTGCCTGTTTCCGCCGCACTTGGTCTGTCACTCACAGCTACCTTGCGGCTGGTGACACGGACCTGAGCGGAGGGCCTCTCACACCGGGGCGGCATGTGGCGGCGGCTCCGAGAGAACCTGGCTCAACCCCTCAGCCAGTACGGCTCTCCTCCGGTGCGTGTCGCCGGGGGAGTGGCCAGCATTCGGTGAAGGTGGGCGTAGGGCTGCCGAGGAACGTCGAGGGCTATGCCATCCTCGCACCACGCCACCAGAGCGGTTGCGGCGGCGAAGGGCCGAGGTCGCGGAGGTGTGAGTCCATCAGCCGCGATGCCGAGCAGGCCGCCGACGCGCACACCGCGGACGCGGCGACCGCGGTCGAGCGCGATCCGGGCGTCGCGCAGCAGGACCTGCCCCGCGGGCGGGTGCCACGTGCCGAGTGGTGCGCTGCAACGGTGACAAAGGTGCTCGGATCGGTTCTTCAGTTCCGTCGCAGCGCACGCCCCGACCGATCACTCAGCCCGACGCCGAGCGAGGTCTTGTGCGCAACCGCCGCAGCACGCCCCTCAATCCCGCGGTTCCTGCCCGACGACGGCTTGGCCGGACGCGTGCCCGAGCCATCAGGATTCCTCCTGTCCTGGCGGCGGCCGTCACGGGAGCCTGACCTCGGCGAAGACCGGCCGGTGATCGGTGTGCCGCAACTCCAGCACGCGGAAGTCTCGCACCGCCATCCGCGAGTCCGCGAGCACGTGGTCGATCGTCACGCCGGGCAGTCGCCACGTACGACCCATCGCCTGCGGCCAGGTCGCCGTGAATCCGCGTCCCATGACGTCGGCCGCGTCCCGATACCCGGACGCCAGTAGCTCACGCATCGGCAGGTGGTCGAGCGTGGCGTTGAAGTCGCCCGCCAGCAGCCGCAGCTGGCCGCCGCCGCGCGGCAGCGCTTGGAGGCCACCCTGCCAGCACGGTTGCCGGCCGACGCGTTTGGGCGCGCACGGGTGCACGGAGACGATCTCCACACGGTCCCCGCCGGGATGCGCGAGCCACACCCTGGCCTGCCCGAACGCTCCCACCTTGATCGTCTCTCCGGCTGTCAGCGGATGCCTCGCGTACACGGCGGACCCGCCGACCCCTGGCAACGGCCGCGTGACGGCGTGCGGCAACCTCTCGCGCACGCCCGCCTCCTCCAGCCGCCGCATGGCGTCCGGGGTGAGTTCCTGCAGCGTCAGCACGTCCGGCCGCACCTGGCCGACCAGGGCCATCAACTGGTCCGTGTCCGCCTGGCCCACCATCAGATTGGCCGCCAGCACCCGCAACACCGGCCCGTCCGCCGCTGGGTTTCCGTCGGCGAAGGCCCGGGGCACGACGGCGATGCCCAAGGCCATCACGGCCGCGATCCCCACCACCCCCGCCGCCCGCCGTCTCAGCAGCCACGCCAGCGCCACGGCGACCACCGCCCCGGCCGCCGCGTACGGCGTGTACGCCACCACCGGCACCCACGGCCAGTCCGGCTCGAACCCGCTCAGCCGCACCAGCGCCCACCCGGCGAACGGGACAACGGCGATCCAGCTCATCCATGTACGCACGTCTCTGTATCGCCGCGAAGCCCGATGGGCGTTCACAAGAGGGTGCGAAGCGCTCCTGCGCCGTCCGGTGTTGACCATTGACGCGAGGCACTGGGATTAGCAGTTTGCCGTAGCCATCGGTGAGTTGGCCCTACCAGCTGACTTCATCGTCATGCTGCACCTGGAATGAGCCTTTTCGACCGGCGTTCCTGTGGGCATTGCTCGGACCGGGACTGTCATTGTGGCGGCTCGGAGACCTTGCGGCAGCCGAAACGGCCTCGAACTCGATCGCGCGTATCTCGTTGTGCGCCACGAGGCGCTTAGGCATTGAATCGACGGTCACAGATACCGTGGATTCACTACGGCACTTGATCGTTTCGGTGACGGCTCGCTAGGGTTGGGCGCCTTTGTTCGGATCCTGTCCGCTCGTGCCCGAGGATCGTTCGTGCGCCGCTATCGTTTCGGCAGAATCGCCGCGCTGTTCGCCGCCATCTATGTGGCCGCGGTCGTCGTGTCCGGCGTCCTCGCCCTGGCCACCGGCGACTCCGCGCTACTGCGTGAGATCGTCACCGGCGGGTGGGACCCGGACTTCGTGCCCTACACCTGGTGGGTGGAGCTCCTCGTGGTCGCGGGAGGAGTCCTGCAGGGCTGGGCCTACTGGCAGGTGCTGCGCGGGCGGCCGGCCGGCACGGCGGCGGTCAACGACAGGCCGGTCCGGCTGTTACGGGCGGCCCTGTACCTCAGCGTCGCCTGCACGCTGCAGTACCGGCTTCCGATCCCGTACCAGTGGTGGTCGGGCCTGCCCTCCGATGTGCTCAACTTCGCCGTCGTCGGGCTGTTCTTCGTGGTCCTCGCCGGGGCCCTGCCTCGATGGCTGCGGCTGCTCGGGCTCGTGGCCGGGCTGGCGAGCGCCGCCATAGGCATGACCTCCACCGTCGCCTACGGCCTCGGCCAGTACTCCGTCGTGCAGTCCATCTCTCCGTACCAGCTCGGCAACGCCGTCTACCTGCTGTGGCTGGTGCCGGTCCTGGCCGGCCAGGCCAGGGACGCACGCTGGAGGCCAGGCACCGTGCGGATGGGCGGGGCCGCGGCGGCGGTGTCGCTGCTGTCGCCGGGAGGCAATTCGATCGTCGGGTCCGGCGCTTGGGACGTTGACTACAAGCTGGTGCTGCTCATGGTCCTGAGCATCCTGAGCGTCTTCGGGACGGTGTGGCAGGCCCGCTCCGCCCACGACCTGGGCGGCCCGACCCCGGTGCCGTCTCCGGCGCCTCCGGTCCGGGTCGCACCTGCGCGGGCATGGCCCCTCGCCGCCGTGGCCGTGGTGCCCCCACTGATCCCCGCGGCCGTCAACCTCGCGGACGGCATGCCTGTGTGGATCGGCCCGAGGGGCGCGGTCGACGATCTCTTTCACGGGTACGTCGGCTACCCGGCGACGGTGCTCTGGGTCGCCGTGGACATGCTCGTCGGAGTCGGCGCCCCGGCCGTACTGATTCTGATCGCGATCGTCCGCAGGACCAGGCGGCTGCTGCGTGTCACGATGCTGATCTTGACTCTCGCCGCGGCGGCAGGCGTCGTCACCGCGCTCACCACGAAGTCCGAGGCGGACTGGCGACTCATCCCCGAGATGGCCGAACAGCGGCTGGCTCTGTACCCGGATGGGCTGTTCGGCCGGACCGAGAAGGGCGACCTCCTCTTCGGGCTCTCCCCGCTGTGGTACAGCGCCGCGCTCGCCGCCTCCGCCCTCATCCTGCTCGTCCTGTACGGCGCCCCACCGGCCGCCCGCCTGCGCCACCACGTGCTCGTGACGGCGCTGGCCACCTCCGTGGCCCTGTGCTTCCTGCCGGCCGCCGACCAGTCACGCGGTCCGATCACCACGGCCGAGGACTGCTCGCCTCCCGAGCCCTGGGAGATGGACGGCAAGCCCGTGGAACCCCCGCCGCCGACTGGCTCGCGCGCCTTCATCTGCGCCGTACGCCAGCAGAATGCGCTCACATTCGCCGCCACCACGCCCGACCAGGTGCTGCTCGCCCACGGCCGTCGCCTGTGCGCCGTCTACACCCGCAACGACCCACGCGAGCTGACCCGCCTGCGGGAGGTGGAAGGGGTGAGCGTCGGCAACCTGAGCGGGGTGCTCGCCGGGATCTGCCCGGCCGCGAAGGCAAAGGTCACAGCGGAAGCGGCCGCCCAGGATCGCGAATTCGACGAGTTCATGGCCGAGGAGCAAAGCAAATGCGACGCCACCCGGCGTCACCATCCCCTCATCAAGCCCGCCAAGGCGATCCGCCTCAAGGAGCCGGAGTGGCCCGAGGCAGGGCTGGAGCTGTACGACGAGTTCGCCGGCGTGGGCAAGAGCACGACCGCCGGCCCGGTCACCGCCGGACCCGGCCGCGTGACGGTGGACACGCATTCCGACTTCCACGTCTGTGTCACGCTGGAGACCTACACGCGCCGCCCACCGATCGAGACCAAGGGCTGGGACGACGTCGTCGAGGTCGGCTACGCCAACCAGAGCGGCGAGATGAGTTTCATGGACGGCCTGAGCGGCACCGAACTGCCCGACCTGTCGCTCAACGGCCGCAAGGGGCACTACCGCATCCGCGTGCACTTCGCCTGGTTTCCCTGGAAGGGTGAGGAGTACGGCACCCAGCGGCTACTGATCATGGCGTACCCGGGACCGGGCGACAAAGTCGTCACCTACCGCAGACCACCCAAGCGACGTTGAGTGCTGAGGTGGTGTCCCGCCGAGTGGTGGATCGACGATCTCGTCATGCGTTCCTAGTGGCCGTGCAAGGTCCAGTCGTCTGCCGTCTTGGCCCTCCACTCAGATCCGCGCAACCAGCCCCAAAGTAGCTCTGCGTGATGCCCCGGGACCAGCACCCCTACTTGGTCAGGGATTCGGCGACGAGTCGCCAGATGTCCGCGGCCAGGTCCATGTTGCCGCTCTGCTGGGCCTGCTCGGCGAACTTGCGCAGCCCGGCGAGCGCCGTGTCCTGCTCGCCCTCCAGGAGCAGGACGCGGTTGCGCAGGACGTCGAGCCGCATCCGCTCCTGGTAGGTGAGCAGGTCGTCGAAGCCGGTCAGCCGGTCCAGGACCGTGCGGGCCTCGTCGAGGTCGCCGGTGAGGACGGCGATCCGGGCACGCACGGCCAACAGTTGCTGCTCGATGGTGGGTGCGCCCGCGAACGGCAACGCGGCCTGGACTTCTGTGACACGCCGCCGGGCGGACTCCGTTCTGGGCGGATCGGCCCTGAGGTCGAGCCGGGCCGCGCCGAGGCGCAGGCGCATCCAGAGCGTCAGGTCGTCACGGCCGTCGAAGCCGTCGATGGCCTGGTTCATCAGCTTCGCGCCGGTGTCGAGGTCGCCTTGGCGGACCCGGATGTTGGCCACGGTCCACACGGCTTGGGCGCGCAGCGCTCCCGAGACCTGGTCCGCCAGCGTGAGCAGTTCGTCGGCGTGCCGGGCGGCGTCGGGCAGTCGCCCGGCCTCGGCCAGCGCCGACACCAGGGCCAGCAGTGTGGAGGCGCGCACGCGGGCGGGCAGGGCTTCGCGTTCGGCCAGCTCGTAGGCGTGTGTTGCGGCATCGACGGCGCCGACGATCTCTCCGGTGCTGCGCATGCAGCGCGACAATGCGGCCAGCACTCTGGACTGCAACTCGGGTAGCCCGATCTGCGCGCTGAGCGTGGCCAGCTCGTCGAGGCATGTCCGCTGTTCGGCGTACTCCTGACGCCACTGACGCCATTCGGCGACTTGCCAGAGGGCCTGCCAGCGCAGCAGGGGGTCCTCTCCGCCGGAGGTTTTCAGGGCGTCGCTGAGGGTCTGGCCGCCTTCGTCCTGGCTCAGGCCGGTGGCCAGGGTCAGGCTCTGGGCCAGGGAGGTGGCGGTGGACTGGGTGAGCTCGGCGGGGCTGATGCCGAGCTGTGTGGCCAGGTGCGTGATGGCCCGCTCGGTGGGCTGACGCGCCCCTGATTCCAGCCGGGACAGGTATCCGGTGGACATGCCCTCGCCCGCGAGGGCGGCGAGCGTCAGGCCGCGTTCGGTCCTCAGCTGCCTGAGTCGGCGGCCGAAGACTGGTTGTTCGAGCATGTCCGAACTCCCGGGTAGCGGTTGACGTCGTCCGACGTCCGGAGGGTCACGCCCGAGGCTAGCTCATTTGCCTCCCTCTGGACAAGTTCTTGCCAGTGCAGATGCTCGTACGCCACAGCTCTGGCAATTTCGCTTGGCAAATACTTGCCAAGACTTTGGCAATAGCCGTAACGTTCCTGTCGTCGCCAACGGACCTCGTCGCCGACAAGCCAGAAGCAACCCGAAGGAGCACCGCCATGTCCCTCACCCTCGCCCTCACCGACCAGGACCAGCTCACCCTGCGCACCGCCGCCTGGGGCGCCGTCTCGCTGATGTCCGCCGCCGGTGCCGCCGGTTCGGCCCATAAGGCCGCCACCGAGGGCTCCATCGCCCTGACCTCCGCGACCGGCCTGGTCGGGCACGTGCTGGCCAAGGCGCCCAAGGGCGTGAAGTACGGCAAGACCGTGGCCGAACTGGCCGACCAGGTGCTGCCGGCCCTGACCGCCTCCATGAGCCTGCTCAAGCAGCAGGCCCCGGCAGAGGCCGACAACTTCCGCCGCACCGTCCTGGTCGCCATCGAAGCGTCCACCCAGAAAGAGCCCAGCCCCACCATGACCGAGATGGCCCGCAAGATCAGCGCAGCCCTCGACGCCGCCTCGGCCACGCCCGAGGTGAGCGCAGCGAACACCGTAGCCGGGCAGGTTCGCCCGGAGCTGCAGAAGATCATCGAGGAGATCGTGGACTCCGGTATCACCGGAATGCAGCTGCGCGTGAACGACGAGCGCGGTGAGTGGGTCGGCACCGCCGGGGTGCGCGAGCTGGGTTCGTCGGAGCGGCCGCCGGCGGATGGGCGGTTCCGGGTCGGCAGCGCCACCAAGGCGTTCATCGCGACGCTGGTGCTGCAGTTGGTGGCCGAGGGCAGGATCGGGCTGGACAGCCCGGTGGACGGCTATCTGCCCGAGTTCGGGCTGGACGAGCGGATCACCGTACGGATGGTGCTGCAGCACACCAGCGGGATCTTCAACTTCACCGGCGAGTACTACGAGGACGGGACGTTCGCGCCGGGGATCGCGTGGTCGGGCAAGGAATGGGTGGACGGCCGGTTCCGCACCTACCAGCCCGAAGAGCTGGTCCGGCTGGCGCTGTCCAAGCCGGCGCGGTTCGAGCCGGGCACGGACTGGAGCTACTCCAACACCAACTACGTGCTGGCCAGGCTGGTGATCGAGCGGGTCACGGGCCGCTCGTTCGCCGAGGAGCTGCGGCGGCTGATCCTGGGCCCGCTGGGGATGACGGGCACCGAGGCGCCGGGCACCTCGACGGAGATCACCGGGCCGCACGCCCACGCCTACTACCGGTACGAGGACGGCGGCCGGGAGCACACGGTGGATGTCACCCGCCAGAATCCTTCGTGGATCTCCGCCGGCGGCGACATGATCTCGACCACCCAGGACCTGCACACGTTCTTCGCCGCGCTGAACGGCGGCCGGCTGCTGCCCGCCGAACTGCTGGCCGAGATGCGCAAGCCGGACCCGAAGATCGGCTACGGCCTGGGGATCTTCGAGCAGGACCTGGGCGACAACGGCGGCTTCATCTACCACCACAACGGCGGCATGGCGGGCTCCGCGGCGCTGATGTACAGCACGCCCGACGGCGGCAAGACGATGACGGCCTCGGTGACCTACGTGGACGACGCCGACCTGTCCAAGGCGGCGGCGTTCCAGCAGGCGACGCAGCGGCTCATCGACGCGGTGTTCCGCGACGGCCGGACCACGAGCTGACAACAGCGACCAAGACCCCAGAAACGAGGAAACCATGAAGACAACGATCAGCCGGCGCACGGCCGTCGCGGCGCTCGCAACGGCGGTGCTGGCGGGGACTGCCACCCCCGCCATGGCCACCCCCACCGGGCAGGATCGCCCGGAGCTGCGCAAGGCGATGCAGGCCTTCGTCGACGCCGGTTTCACCGGGATCCAGCTGCGCGTACGCGATCAGCAGGGCGACTGGGCCGCCAGCGCCGGGGTGCGCAAGCTGGGAGCGGCCGCCAAGCCTCCGACCAACGGCAGCTTCTGGACGGGCAGCGTCATCAAGACCTTCACCGCGACCATGGTGTTGCAACTGGTGGCAGAGGGCAGGATCGAGCTGGACAGCCCCGCCGCCGACTACCTGCCCGGCTACGGGCTGGACGAGCGGATCACCGTACGGATGCTGCTGCGGCACACCAGCGGGATCTTCAACTACACCGGCGAGTACAAGCCCGACGGGACGATGGACGAGCCGGGGATCCCCGCCAACGGCGACGGGTGGGTGCCCAACCGGTTCAAGAGCTACGAGCCCGAGGAGCTGGTACGGCTGGCGCTGTCCAAGAAGCCGCGGTTCGAGCCCGGGACGCAGTGGAACTACTCCAACACCAACTACACGGTGGCGCTGCTGATCATCGAAAAGGTCACCGGCCGCTCCTACGCCACCGAGCTGAAGCAGCGCATCACCGGGCCGCTCGGCCTGCGGGGCACCCTCGCGGCGGGCAACCGGACGACGGCACTGCCCGGGCCACACGCCCACGGCTACTACCAGTACAAGAACAGCGTGATCGACCTCTCCCATCAGAACATGTCCCTGCTGACCGGCGCCGGTGACCTGATCTCCACCACGCAGGACTTGACCACGTTCTTCTCCGCACTGAACGGCGGCAGGCTCCTGCCTGCCAAGCTGCTGGCCGAGATGCGCACGGCGATTCCCACGTCGATCCCCAAGCAGGACTACGGCCTCGGCATATGGGCGCAGGACCTGGGCCCCGGCTGCGGCACCGTCTACCAGCACAACGGCAGCCCACCGCACGGCTACGGGGCGCTGATGTACAGCTCGCCCGACGGCAGCAAGACCCTGACCGCCTCGGTGACCTGGCTGGACTCGGCCACCAGAGGTCCGGCGAAGGACTTCCTGACGCTGGTGGACGCCCTCGTCAAGCAGGAGTTCTGCGACACGCCGGCCGGCTCGGCCGACCAGAGTGAACCCACCGGATAGGCACGGCCGGACGGGCGTGGTTCTGCCTGTTGTGCTGCCGCGGTTCACCGGAACGTGTCCCCGTCCTGAGGTTCAGCAGTGCGTCAGGAACGGCAGCAGCCGTACCGGGGCGGGGCTGTCGGCATCGGAGAGCGGGGCGGCCCGCTGGGGGCCGCGTTCGCCGAGTACGGCCGGATCGACAAGACCATGCACCTGCTCGCCGTGGTCGACCCAGTCGACGACACCTACCGGCGGCTGATGAAACGGCAGCTCACCGTGCAGGAGTCCCGCCACCGCCTGGCCCGTGCAATTCGCCACGGCGGCCGGGGGCCAGATCCGCCAGGCGTACCGCGAAGGCCAGGAGGACCAGCTCGCCGTGCTCGGCCTGGTCCTCAACGCCGTCGTCCTGTGGAACACCCGCTACCTGGATGCCGCCGTCGCCCTGTCATCCGCGGTCGCTGATCCGCTGCGCCTCGCCTTGATCTTCAACCTGCGCCACACGGTCGCGAGCCGGTCGGGTCAGTCCGCTCTGCGGTGATGGCCCGGACGTCTTCGGGCGGTTGCAACCCAGATGGATGCAGGATGCGCCCCTGGTCATCGAAGCCGTGTGTTCGCTGGACCGGTCTGTCGAGGTGCCGGCCGCAGCGGCGACCGCATGCCGGTCCGCGTCCGTCGCCGCCGGGTCGTCGTCGGTGACGGCCGTGGGGCCACCGCCCCGGCCGTCGCGCCGCACGCACGCATCAACCACCGTGACATCCGGCCAGGACATCGGCCCACCTTCGACTCTCAACGAACCGGCAACCGCGCACGGCGTCCGCCGATAGCCGGGCCTGGCCGCAACGGCCGACCGAACGCGTCCCGGAGCGTACCGGCCTGCCTCAGCCGGTGGCGTAGCCCATCCATGATCCCAACATCGACACCGTCGGTGTTGGACAACGACTCCCGCCAGGTCCGACCGACCACGCCTTCACTACTTGCCTAACTTGCCTTAACGTCATCCAATTCGCTGACCTGCGCAAACACTTCACAACCCAAGATGACGGCGAGAGTCGTCGTTCAGCATCGCGGGCGTATCAGGTGACGGATGCACGGCGATGGCTGGGCCCGCCGGTCAGTCGATGCCTTCGATGATGCGGAAGTCGCGCTCGAAGCCGTCGGGGAGGACCACCAGCGCCTTCTGGTACGCCTCGCTCTCGTATGCCGCGACGGCCTGTTCGAAGCTGTCGAACTCGATCAGAACGACGCGTTGCGTGATTCCGGCCTCGTGGGCGACGACTCGACCGCCACGGGACAGGGTGCGCCCGCCCGCAGCCCGGACAGCCGGACCCGCCAGCTTGGTGTAGGCAGTCAGCCTCTCAGGGTCGGAAATGGCGGGGTAGACACTGACCCAGTAGCCCTTGGCCATGGAAACCTCCTGTGTTCGGCCGGACACGTCCGACTTCGAATTGACGCTCAGATGGCTCGACCCCGACGACGGCCCAGGGGCTCGAGGTTCTCAAATGTCTCCGTCGAGGTCATGCCTCGATCCTTGCCGTTCGACCCGGCCTCGGCCATGGCGGAGAAGTCATCCTCCGATATATTCTCGCCATGCCCGTCCACCATGCCGCCCCCGGTGCTCCCGGCACCCGCGACCTGGCCGGTCGCACCGCCGAACAGGATCGGGCGACGCGCCCAGAACCGCGGCCTGGCGCCCACAAGGTGGTCGTCCTCGTACTCGACGGGATCTACCCCTTCGAACTCGGCATACCTCAACACGTCCTGGGCTCCGCCGGTGGCCGCTACGAGGTGGTGACCGCGGGCGTGGACGGGAAGCCCGTGCGCACCGTCTCGGACCTGACCGTCACCCCCGGGCACGGCCCTGAGGTGCTGGCCGAGGCGGACACCGTGATCATCCCTGGGTACGCGATCACCCAGGCCTCGGCCGCCGTTACGGGCTCGAAGGCCCTGGACGCGCTTTCCATCGTCCGGCCCGGCACCCGTCTGGTGTCGATCTGCAGCGGTGCCTTCCTGCTGGCCGGCGCCGGTCTCCTCGATGGGCGCCGAGCCACCACCCACTGGGCGCTCAGCGACCGCTTCCGGGAACTGTTCCCCCGGGTCGAGCTCGACGCCGGCGTTCTTTTCGTCGACGGCGGTGACGTGTTGACCTCAGCGGGGGCGGCCAGCGGCTTCGACGTCTGCCTGCACCTGCTGCGCCAGGACCACGGCACCGAGGTCGCCAACCAGGTCGCCCGCTTCTGCGTCATGCCGCCGTACCGGGACGGCGGGCAGGCACAGTACATCGAGCGCCCACTGCCGCCGACGGGCGCAACCGGCACCGGTCCGACCCGCGACTGGGCATTGCAGCGGCTTGAACTGCCGCTGTCGCTGGACGAGTTGGCCGCGCACGCGGCGATGAGCACCCGTACCTTCGCCCGGCGCTTCAAGGAGGAGACCGGTCTGAGCCCCGGCCGCTGGCTGACCTCGCAGCGGCTGCGGCGGGCCCGGCACCTGCTGGAGTCCAGCGATCTGCCGGTGGAACGCGTCGCCCACGAGGTCGGATTCGCCACCGCCACCTCGCTGCGGCGGCACCTCGCGGCGGAGGCCGGAGTCGCCCCGTCGGCGTACCGTCGCACCTTCCGTGCCCCGGATCCGGCCGCCGGCCATGCGGGCTCCATTTCCGCCTAGCGACGACGCACCGTACGCTTCCCGGTGGTTCATCCGAACCTCTGCGCCGGGCGTCCATCGGCCGAGGCGCGCGGCGATTCGCCCGCGAGCGTCGTCGGTGTCAACAGCCGACTGAGCTCGAAGGCCTTGTCCAGCGTGATCCACTCGACTTCCGCGTGCAGGGCCTCGATTGCCTGGGCTGTCGACTCGACCTCCACCTCGACAGCAACACCCTGCGTGTTGTGCGCGCGCTGCCGCGATCGCGGCGCTCGCCCCGCCCGCCGCGGCGATGCAGACCAGCGCTGCAGTGGTGCACCCGAGGGACAAGGTCTTCAGCGAGAAGATCAGCACCCGCGTCCGCGTACGCCCCAAGTTCGAGGAAGCACTGCGGACCGCGCGGGAGGTCAAGGCCCACGCCCCACACTGCCGGGTCATCTTCACCGGGTACGAGATGAAGCGACTCGGCCGCGCCGCCGCCGAACTCACCGCGCTCGCCGACCACCTCACCGCCCACGGCCTCATCCCGGAGATGCTCGCCGGGCCGTTCCCCGGCATCTACGACTCCACCGGGCCCGGCAAGCTGCTGTTCGCGTTCTTCGTCGCGATGGCCGAGACCGAGCGGGAGAACATCCGCGAGTCCACGCTCGAAGGACTTGACACCGCGGCCCACAAGGGCAAGCACGGCGGCCGGCCCCGGTCATCACCGATGGCGGCGGCATGGACGAGGAGGGGGCGTAAGGCGGAGGTCTCTGAAGCTCGAACCCTCGCGACTCGCAGGAAAGACAAACTCGCGATCGTCTGAATGTCGTGGCTGACGCAGCAGAAATTGCCCGGATGAATTCGGTTGCGGTGTGATTAATGGGCTTGGTGGAGTACCTGCATGGACAGTGCCACTGAGCAGGTGCAATGGGCGAGCGCTCGAAGAGGCCGAACGATTACGCGACCACCTGCTCCCTGGCACAGGTTTGCGGTGCTCGGGGCCCTGATGCTTGCCGCCCTCACCTTCAACACCGCGGAGAACCTACCAGTCGGCCTCCTGGAGCTCATCTCCGAAGACCTCCGGGTGTCACTGTCAGCGGTCGGCCTCCTGGTCACCGGCTACGGCGTGACGGTGGCCATCGCGTCTGTGCCGATTGCCCACGTTGTCCGCGCCGTGCCCCGACGTTTTGTGCTCACGGGGCTGCTGGCCGCGCTCGTGGTGTCCAGTCTCGTTGCGGCGCTGGCTCCCTCGTACGGGCTGCTCCTGGTGGCGCGGCTGCTGACTGCGCTCGCCCAGGCGCTGTTCTGGGCCGTGATGGGGCCGGTCGCGGTGGGCCTGTTCGCGCCCGAGGTCCGGGGGCGGGTGGTCGGGGCGCTGTCCGTCGCCGGTTCGCTCGCCCTCGTGCTCGGTGTTCCCGCTGGTACCTGGCTGGGCCAGCAGAGCAACTGGCAGGTACCCATCGCCCTACTGGCGGCTCTGGGGCTTGTCTCCCTAGTGACGATCGCCGTCCTGCTGCCGACTTCGCGCCCGGAAGAAGAGCCTGCCGCATACGCCACCAGTCCCGACGGGCGACGGTTCGGCACGGTACTGGCGGCCGGAGCCTTGTCCGCCACCGGGGCGTTCACGGGATACACCTACATCGTGACGTTCTTGGGAGACATGAGCGGGTTCTCCCCGAGCGCGGTCAGCGTCCTGTTCGTGGTTTTCGGTGTCGCGTGCCTGATCGGGGTGAGCATCACCGGGGTGTTCCTGGACCGTTTTCCGCAGTCCGCGTTGGCCACTGCCGTGGCCACGCAGGCGGTGGGCATGCTCGGCCTGTACGCGTTCGGCGCTCATCAGGTGGCGGCGGTGGTGTTCCTGGTACTGATGGGCGGTGCACTCGGGCCGGTGTTCATGACTACGCAAAACGCGATGCTGCACTGCGCGCCGGGTCGCACGGACATCGCCTTTGCGGCGAACTCCGGCGCCTACAACGCCGGCATAGCGGCGGGTGCCGCGCTTGGGGCTCTGGTCCTGCCACTCGCCGAGGTACGAGGCACCTTCCTCGCCGAGGGGCTGCTGACCATTGGGTCCTGCGCAGTCCTCCTCGGCGGTCGGCTGATACCGGGGTTGAGGAACACCGGTACAGCCATTAGCGCTGAGAACGATCTTGATTGCTGATTGGGGCTCTGCCTTCGCTGTCGGGCCGCCTACAGATCAACACGCCCGTCGGCCGAGAAGAGCCACCGAACACCACACAGGATTAGCCGAAGTCACCTCAAGAGATTGACAGGTAACCGCACCAGTTCGTACTCGGTGCCCATCTCCGGGAAGGAGAGGCGGAGCGCCGCTGGCCTCAGCGCTGGCCTGGGTCGGTGGCCGATCGGCTCAGCGGCGGATGCGGTAGCGGATGTGGGTGGCCTCCGGTGTGTCGATCACCTGAACGATCTCCAGTTCGATCTCCGACGGCAAGACGTCGAACAGCCGGCGGCCGGCGCCCAGCAGCACCGGGATGTGATGGATCTGCACCTCATCCAGCACCCCGGCCTCGAGTGCCTGTTGCACCGTGTAGGCGCCGCCACGCACCTGGACGTCCCGGTCCCCGGCGGCGGCCTTCGCCTGCGCCATCGCGCTTTCGATCCCGTCGTTCACATATGTCACCAGCGGATGACCCCAACGGGCGGCCGGGCTGGGCGGCCGGTGACTGGGGACGAAGATCGGGAGACCGTCGTGATCGCCTCCCCAGTGATCCATGAGTTCGGCGGTCCGCCGCCCTGCGAGGACCGCACCGGCCGCCTTCCATTCGCCTTGGAACTGCTGGATCGGCCCGGACGACGGACCGGTCTGCGGGCCCGCGTCAGCCCACTTGTGCAGCCGCTCGCCATCGTCGCCACCGAGATAGTCGTTGGGATCGGCGACGTACCCGTCGAGCGACATTGACATGTCGAGCACTGATGTGGACATAGTCCGCTCCTTGTCTGCGACGGTGCAACTCCCCAGCCACGCCGCCTGCTCCCGAGTTCGGGAACTAACTGTGTCTCCATAACACTGTGTATCATAGATACAGTTTTAGGGTGGGCAAGTGGGAGGCTGCGATGTCGGCTAACGAGGATCCGATGGCCGTGGCCGAACTGTTGTGGGGCCTGCGGAAGCCGCGCACCAGGGGCCCCAGACCCGCCTTCGACCTCGCCCAGGTGGCCGACGCCGCTGTCAAGGTCGCCGATACCGAGGGACTGGAGGCGGTCTCGATGCATCGGGTAGCCGCCGAGCTCGGCCTCACCAAAATGGCCCTGTACCGCTATGTCAACGGCAAGTCTGAGCTGAGTGCAATCATGATCGAGGCGGCGGTCGGCACACCCCCCGACTTGAGCGGCGCGACCAGCTGGCGGACCAAGCTGGAAGAGTACGCCCGCCAACTGTCCGCCGCCTGGCGACGCCACCCCTGGCTGCCGTCGATCACCGTGGGCGACCGCGTCATGGGTCCATGCGAAACTGGATGGCCCGAAAGAGCCCTCAGTGCTCTGGCCGACACGCCCCTGACCGAACGCGAACGGCTGGACGCGGTCATGCTGGTCTCCCACCACATCCGCGCCACCCACCCAGCCGCCACCCAAGGCACTCAGACCTGGACGGACGGCAGCGCCGCCCCCATCATGCGCGACCTGCTACTCCGCAACGCCGACCGTTTCCCGCTGCTGGCCACCACCATGGCCATCCCCTCGGCCACCACGACCCAGGAGTTCGGCCTGCACACCCTCCTCGACGGCCTCGAACACATCATCACCCAACGCACTCGAAACAGCGGCGACGAATCAGCAGCTTCGAGTCCAGCTCCTCCGTAAGGAGCAGCGGCGCCCGACCGGGATGGATGGAGTGGTGCGGTCGCGAAGCTTGTTGTCGGACAACGACGGGGGCCTGAACTACTGCGTTCCGCTCGGGGACGCGCGGGAACCGATGATGATCGCTATCAGAACTCCTCATTCCTGAGATCACGAAGAGTGGCGATGATTACACGGAGCTACTTTGGGGCTGGTCGCGCCGACCCGAGTGGTGGGCCCAGTAGCTGCCGGTGGAACGACGGGGGGACGGACTCGAAGCCACGTCATGGGCCTGCAGGGCGGCCTGCTCGGGGCCCTGGGGGTCTTATTGGTCGGTGTCGTCGCTCTCAGCTCGGGCTGGATCGCGCAGGGGCCGCAGCCCGTCTGTGGGCTGGGATGCGGTGAAGCTGTATCGGCCCAGGGTGTCGACGTGCTTGGGCCCCAGCGGAGAGAGCCGGGCGACGTCCTCATTGAGGACCTGGCGGTCCTTGGGCGGGCGGGAGCGCAGGTGGGTAACGGCGGCGTCCTGGTAGCGGGTGTTCCACAGCGCGGTCTGCTGATCGCCGATGCCTACCTGCGGGTCGAGGACGGCGTGCCGTACCCGGCGGTGCTGCTGACCACCGGACGGCGCGACGCGCGGGTGCCGCCGTGGCAGCCGGCGAAGCTGGCCGCCCGCCTGCAGGCGGCCAGCTTCGCCGGCCGGCCGGTGCTGCTGCGTGTTGAGGAGCACGGCGGTCACGGCGCCGGCTCGACCCGAGAGCAGGAACATGCCCTGCTCGCTGATGTGCTGGCCTTCCTGTTGCACGCTTTCGAGGCGTCACGATGAGTACGACTGAGCAGCGGGCCCTTGGTCATGTCGTGTTCGGCGAGCGCGGCGGCGACGGCTTCGGTGCTGGGCTGGACGTAGATGCCGGGGGAGCGTAGGTTCCGGTGGCCGGACAGGGCCATGAGCATCGAGGATGACCAGCCGTCCTCGCCCAGGTCGCTCAGCAGGGCGCCGTCGCCGAGAGCGGCCCGCAACTGGGCGTCACGCGAGCGGCCCAGCGCATGGCCGGCCGGTTCGCTGGACACGCCACCAGGCGGTTCCTTCATGTTCCCGGACACTCAAGATGAGGACGAGCGCATCATTCACCGTGAGGACGTGGTGGTGTGAGCAGACCCCGGCAGCGTGAAGCTGACGGGGTCTGCGCGTATGGGTTGGCGGCTTGATGTGCGCATTGGCAGCCGGTCGCGGAGGCCCGGGCTCAGCCGTGGATCGCGTCCGGCCAGGTCATTGATGAGTGGCCGCCTCTGTGAGTGGCGCGTTAGGAGATCGTGCTCCGTGACGCCACCGGCAGGTCTCCTCGGTCGAGTCGCGGCGAGGCCGCGGTCACGCGGCCAGGGCGGTAAGCACCCGTTGCCGCAGTAGCTCGTACTCCTCGCGACACCGGCGGGGCGGTCCTGGTGGCCGCTGCTGTACGTGACCACCGGCCACGACCTCGCCGGGTTGAAATTGATCGGATGTGAAGTCCACGTCGGTGCCGTCAGGCAGCCGATTCCAATAGTGGTTCCAGACCTTGACGCCATCGATATGAACCTCGCCAAGAATCAGGTCACCTCCGAGCAGGTCCTGCACTACCAGTGCCGTCGTCCCGCACTGGCTCCTTGCTGGGTTGTCGGGCCGCCACTGTTCACGGCCAACTGGATCGCAGGTGTCAGGCCCCCAGGCGGCCCGCAGTAGCGGCCGCAACAGTTCTACGTTCAGCATCCCGAGAGTGTCGCAGATAGGGGTGACAGATCCGCGGATTGACCGATCTGCACGTGCGTCTGGTCAGCCGAAAGGATGGGGTCGACGATCGCAGCCGCTTGGCGAGGGCGTCGTCGGTGAACAGTGGGTCGGAGCAGCCGGCCGGGCCGACGTGATGGGCGAGGTAGCTGGTGGTCTGTTGCAGGGTCATGCCGTTCTTGTGGCAGCGTTGCGCAGGTGACCATGAAGCACCGGCACCCGGGATGGAGACTTGCAGAACCCTCCTGGGTCAGGCCTTCAGGGCGGGTGGCTGCGGTGCGGCCCGAAGTTCCCACAGGTCGGGGATGTGGCTGTACAGGCGTTCCGACGGAGACGCCCAGCAGTTCGCAATCGAGGTGAGCGAGCGCTCTGGATGGGGCGCCGCACGGACAGGGCCGTGCGGGTCAGGCAGGAGCGCTGGAACTGGGTTTCGGTGTGACCGCTTTCGCTGGCGCACGCCGCCGTGGCGGCCGCCGGAGCTGGCGATCGACAGTGCCGCGGTCCGCGAGGGGATGGGATTTCAAGATCCTTCCCTAGGGCCGATCAGCGGGTTCGGATGCAGGCGCACGTAGTCGGTCGCCGCCTGTGTGAACGCGCGTACGCGGGCGCTCTCAGCGGAGGTCAACCACACCAGCCGCCACTCGAACGGCCGGCCATCTTGGATCGGCACGTAGGTGACGTCCGGCCGTGAGTCGTAGCGGCGCGCGTGCGCGGGCACGACGAAGACGCCCTTGCCCGCCCCGATGAGCGCGAGCATCTCCTGGATGGTCCCGAACGTGAGGCCGCGCGGGATCGGCAGGCCGCCCGGGGTGGTGCGCGGCACCACCAGCGCGTCCACCTCGTCGGTGAACTCCCTGGGCCGCAGCACCCTGTCGCGGGCCAGGTCCTCCATCGATACCGACGCGCGGCGCGCGAACGGGTGCCGCGAGGAGACTGCCAGCATCGGCTGCTCGCGGAACAGGATCGGCCCCTCGGCCACCTCTGGCTCCAGTGACGGCGCGCCGACGAGCAGGACGTCGATCTGGTCGCTGTGCAGGAGCGAGGTGCCCTCGGCGTAGCGGCTCTCGGTGATCTCCACCTCGCACTCGGGGTAGCGGCTGTGGAAGAGATCGGAGACCTCGATGGCGAACTGGCCGACCGCGGTGCCCACGAACCCCACCCGCAGCACGCCGTCGATGCCCCTGCCCGCGGCGACGGCCCGGGCAATGCCGTCCTCGATCTGCTGGACGGCCGGCCGTACGTCGTCGAAGAGACGCTGACCGACGGGGGTGAGCGCGACCTGGCGGCTGGTGCGTTCGAACAGCGGGACGCCGATGCGGCGCTCGATCTTCTTGATCGTCTGGCTGACGCGGGCGGTGGAGACGTGCAACCGCTCCGCAGTGCGTCCGAAGTGCAGCTCCTCGGCGAGCATGAGGAAGATCTCCAAGTCCCGCCGCTCCACTCCGTGAACCTCCATGTTAACGATCGTTGCCGACACTCTCATTGTTGCCGACCCGGGCAAACAGCATCGTGGAGGCATGACAAACATGACTCTTGTTCTGGGCGGAACTGGCAAGACCGGGCGGCGTGTGGTCGAGCGGTTGACTGCGATGGACGTGCCGGTCCGGGTCGGCACCCGCTCCGGCGGCGTCCCCTTCGACTGGGCGGACCGCTCGACCTGGGCGCCCGCGCTCGAGGGGACCCGCACCGCGTACGTCTCCTACTACCCCGACCTGGCCGTCCCCGGCGCGGCCGACGACATCGCGGCCTTCACCGAGCTGGCCGGCTCGCGGCGGCTGGTGCTGCTGTCGGGCCGCGGCGAGGAGGAGGCGCAGCAGTGCGAGAAGATCCTGGCCGCCTCCGCGGCCGAGTGGACTGTGGTGCGCTGCAGCTGGTTCAACCAGAACTTCAGCGAGGGCTACATGCTCGCGCCCCTCCAGGAGGGAGACGTCTACCTCCCGGCGGGTGAGGTGCCCGAACCGTTCGTGGACGCCGACGACATCGCCGAGGTGGCGGTCGCCGCGCTCACCCGAGACGGGCACGCGGGGGAGACCTACGAGCTGACCGGGCCCAGGCTGCTGACGTTCGCCCAGGCCACCGCCGAGATCGCCGCGGCCGCCGGGCGCGGGATCCGCTACACGCAGATCCCGGTCGAGGCGTACGTGGAGCACGTGCCCGAGGACGTCGCCGGCTTCCTGGCCTACCTGTTCACGACGGTGCTCGACGGCCGCAACGCCTCGCTCGGCGACGGGGTCCAGCGCGTGCTGGGCCGCGAGCCGCGCGACTTCGCCGACTTCGCCCGGGAGAGTGCGGCGACCGGAATCTGGAGCGTGTGATGAGATCAGCGCTCCTGCTCGCGGCCACGCTGGCTGCCGGCCTGATGGCCGGGCTGTTCACCGGGTTCGCCTACGCGGTGATGCCGGGGCTGGCCGGGGCGGGTGACGCGATGTTCGTCGAGGCGATGAACCAGATCAACGTCGCCATCGTGAATCCGTTGTTCTTGCTGGTGTTCCTGGGCGGGCCGGTGCTCGGCCTGGTGGCGCTCGTCCTGGAGCGCCGCTGGACGGTTGCGGTCGGGTTCGCGCTGTCGGTGGTGATGTTGCTGGTCACCATGGCGGCGAACGTGCCGCTCAACGACGCGCTCGCCGCGGGCAAGGTGACGCGGTCCGGGTTCGAGGATCCCTGGAACACCTGGAACGTGGTGCGGGCGGTGGCCAGCACCGGCTCGCTGGTGGCCTTCAGCTGGGCGCTGCGGACCAGATGATCAATTCCAAGGGGTCGGTGGCTTCGCCGCGCGGGGCTGTGGCGGGCGGATCGGTTACCGCTTGAGGAGTTCGGTCAGCATGGCACTGGTCGCTTGGTCAACCGGTAGGAACGCCTCAAGTCGTAGTTCGGCGATGGTGACGTCGATGGCGGTGCCGAAATGGGTGAGCGTGGTGATGAGCGTCAGCTCCCGGCCGTCGCCCGGATCAGGTGCCCGCAGGCGCAGCGGTACGGCGAAGCCGAGGTGGTGCGGGGACTCGCGCGGACGTGGCGGTGCCAGGTCGGTGAGTTCGGAGGCCAGGCGTTGGAGCCGGTCGTCCGGGCTGCGTACGCTCTCGGCCTGGATGCGGTCGATGATGTGCTGCCAAGCACACCGCCGACCCCGTCCACCTCATGCGCGTGTTCGGCATCGGCGCCAGGACCGCCATGAAGTACGTCTACGCCGCCCACCCCGAGAAGCGATCGAGCCTGCCCCGGTAGTGATTCCGCTGGGCGATTCCTGCCCCATCTGGCCCTTCCGGTTCGCATGTTGAGAGACTGATCTTCGTGGCAGAGCTTCCTGGGTTGCGCTCCCCGTCGGAGATGCGGGACTACCTCGTCCTCCAGTTGAACTCGGTACTGCGCCGCCCAGGGATGTATGGCGGAGAAGTGAGCGTTCGACTCGTCCTTGATCACCTGCTCCACCTCGAGCACAGCGACGAAGCCTGGGCCGAAGAACAGCGAGCTCTGGAGCTGCGCGGAGCCTGGACCTCGACCGGCGTGTCCGGGGCTTTCCGGAACTTGATCCCTGGTCCATACGAATCCGGGATGACCGCTGTCTACTCGGAGTTCGCCCACGCCCGCGGCTGGCTGGAGGCTGACCGAACGTTGACAAGTGCTGAGTACGACCAGATGCGAACCCAGATCCCCACCTGGGCCACACGCGACCGCTCGCTCAGCGAGGTGATCAACACCTTCGGGCCACCTTCCGTGCTGCTGGGCGGCAACAACCCCTGCTACGGCAAGACCCTCGGCTACCTCACCGAACCCACAGAAATCCCGATGATCTTCTTTCATCTGTGGAACGGCGTTGATCCAGATGCCGAGTCGACCTGGCCTCCTCGCTACGACGAAGCCGTCCTCCTGGCGGTCCACTACGGCCCGGGCGACTTCAAAACCGGCTTCACCTTCACCCCGGAAGGCAGGAAGCGCCGTCCCACCGGCATCTGACCCAGAACGCCGCCGCCAGCCACCCAGCTCCGAACCCGCACCACCAAGTACCCTCAACACCACGTCGGCGTGTGAGTTCCCGCATGTCCACTGCCAGGAATCGACGAACCCACGCGCTTCAGGATTCGGCGGCATCGCCTACCACCACATCTTCGACACCTACGTGGCGCTGTTCTCCCGGTTCATCCCGTGCGGGCTGTGGGAGGCGGTGCACCTCATCGAAGGGCTGCTGGCCAACACCTCCGACATCCAGCCCTCCACCGTGCACGCCGACACCCAAGGCCAGAACTTCCCGGTCTTCACGCTGGCCACGTTGTTCGGGTTCGACCTGATGCCACGCATCCGCAACTTCAAAGACCTGATCTTCTTCCGCGCCTCCGAGAAGATCGCCTATCCGCACATCGACCAGCTGTTCGGCGAGAGCGGCCGCAACGTCATCGACTGGAAGCTGATCGACAAGCACTGGGTCGACCTGATGCAGGTGGCCATCTCGATCAGCGAGGGCCGCCTGTACTCGGCCACGCTGATGCGGCGGCTGCGGTCCAACTCCCGCAAGAAACGCGTCTACAAGGCCTTCCGCGAGGTCGGCGGCAGCGTGCGCACCGTCGCGCTGCTGCGGTACCCGGCCGACCCCGCGCTGCGAGCGCGCGTCACCGCGGCGACCAACAAGGTCGAGTCCTACAACGGATTCTCCAAGTGGCTCGGCTTCGGCGGGGTGCTGGCCGACAACGACCCCGAAGAGCAGGAGAAACTGATCAAGTTCAACACCCTGCTGGCCGACCTGGTCGTCTTCCACAACGCCCTGGACATCTCCGACGTCGTGCGGCAGTTGGTCGCCGAGGGCTGGCAGATCACCGCCGACCAGCTTCACCTGCAGAGCCGTGTACGGCTAACCATGCACAGCAGGACGTGCTGAGGATCCCTCATACAGATGGTCCTCCGGCTCCTGTCCGAAAGAAGCGGGCGGTGTCGTCATCGGCGGGAAAGTACGCCTCGACGGCGATCTCCTCCAGTGTGACGTCGAAGGCGGCGCCGAACGTCGTGACCGCGTTGATGAAACACAGCTCCACCCCGCGATGACGGATGCGGATGGGCAGCGCGATGTCGGCGGGGTTGAGCGGCGCCGGATCCCCTTCGGGTCCGTATGACAGCAGTTCCTCATACAGCGCGCTCAGCTCAGCATCACCCGCCTGCGCCACCTGGCGGGCGAGCCGGGGCAGTAGATAGCCGCGGACCTGCCCGAGGTTGCGCAGCCGCGGCGCGAACCCGCCCGGATGCAGGCCCAGCCGCATCATGTTGACCGGCGGCCGCAGCAACGACGCATCGACGTTCTCCAGGAAGACGTCAATCGCTCTGTTGGCCAGCAGCAGGTTCCAGCGGCGGTCCACGGCCAGCGCCGGATACGGCTCGTGCCCCCGCAGGATCTGCTCCAGGACCTCCCGCGCCGACGCCAGGTGCGGATCGTCCAGCGGCCGCTCCCGGACGACGGGCGCGTGCCCGGCCGCCACTAGCAGGCGGTTGCGTTCCCGCAACGGCACGCCCAGATTCTCGGCCAGACGCAACACCATCGCGCTGCTGGGAATGGTCCGTCCCGTCTCCACGAAGCTGACGTGCCGGGCGGACACCTCCGCCTGGATCGCCAGATCGAGCTGGCTGAGCCCTCTGCGGTGACGCCACTCGCGCAGCAGCTCGCCGACCGGCCGATCTTGCACCATGCGGCGATTATGGCCCCGCCTGGTCGATCACCGCGATTACATGACATGTAATCGACAGGGCCGGGCGGCTGCTGGAACGGTGGCCGCATGAGCGAAAGCAGCAAGGCCGCACGCAACAAGCAACTCGCCGTCCATGGCTTCACCGAGTTCGCGGCGGGCAACATCGATGTGCTCCGCACCCTCCTGCACGAGAACTTCATCGAGCACAGCCCGGGAAACCCCTCCGGGCGGGAGCCGTTCATCGCGTTCACCGCCGCCGCGCCGGTGGCCCGCGCCAGGCTCGAGCTCAAACGGGTCATTGCCGACGACGATTACGTGGTGATGCACTACCACATGGCCACGGACGACGACCCGCGCGGCATCGCAGTCGTCGACATTTGGCGGCTGGTCGACGGGCAGATCGTCGAGCACTGGGATGTCGTCCAGCCGGTGCCGGAAGCGGCGCAGGTTCCCCACGGGATGTTCTGAGCGGACGGTACGAGGCAGATATCCACCCTGATCGAGATCGATGCCCCGGCGATGGCGGTCTGGTCGGCCCCGACCAGGCCGCACCGCCTTGGTTCACGCAGAGCCATCCCTCAGCTGCGCACGTTTACTCGTTCCTCCGTCTGCACGATTAGAGGTACGCCGACACGAGTTCCTCCGGCGGGCGCTGGAAGGCTGATGTGGACTGCCCGACGCCGCTCGCTGGCGATAGTGACGGGGAAGGTTCATCAGCGAAAGCTGATCGCCAGGGTCGAGGTCGTCGACGACACCGCCAGCGCCCTGCGCATCATCGACCTCTTCGACCAACTGGTCGAGCCCGATGCCGTGCGGCCGGCCGTCGTCCGGGCGGCCGCCGCGATGGCCGGCTGCCCTGCGGGCCTGCACGACGCAGGGCGGGGCTGAGCCGCCGGTGCAACGCCTACGGGCCCTCGCTCGATGGCCACCCGAACATCACGGTGAACCGGATGCCGGTGCCAGGGCAGCCCGGATCGTGGGTGCGGCTGGAACGGAACGGGCCTGCCCGGCCCCCTCGACGCGTTCACCCGGCTCGGGCTCTCCACACCGGTGGCAGACGGCGAGGCCATCGCGGCGCCGCCGATGCGGCGACTGCGCCGTGCGGAACGACACAAGCAAATCCTGGACGCGGCCACCCGCGCCGGCCGGCCCGACCCCGAGCGCGCCGCCGACCGCGTCGCGGCAACGTGCACGCCGTCATGGCCGCTGCCGCCCACCCCACCCCGCCTCCCACCACGTGACGGCGACAGGCGAAATGTCACCGGCTCCTGCTTCGCTATGACGAATGACGACGGTGAACTGGGAGCGCGAGCCCGGAGAGAAGATCGAGGAGTTCGTCGCCGCCCTGCTGCTGCTCAAGCACCCGCACGGCAATCAGCCCACCCCCTCCAAGGGGGATCGGGGCGTCGACGTCCGCGTGGAGCACCCCGACGGCTTCGATATCTACCAGGTCAAGCGTTACAGCCGCCCCCTGACGGCCGGCCAGGCGCGCAGGGTGGAAGATTCCTGGAACACCTTCGTCGCCCAGACGCTGCCGGTGCTGCCGGTGCGGTCCTGGACTCTGGTGACGCCGTGGGAGCCCAGCAACCCGCGGCTCGACTGGCTGGCCAAGCTGACCGCCGGCCACGGCATCCCCACCCGCTGGATGGGCGGCCGCACCCTGGACGGACTGGCCGCCGACAACACCGCCCTGGTGGAGTACTTCTTCGGCGACGGCGGGCAGCGCCTGGCACGGCTGATGGCCGAGGCGCTGCAGGGCGGCCGCGAGGTGCCTGCGGGCGTCCCGGCCGAGGACCTGCTGGACGCCGTCATCGCGCGCCAGCGCGGCCTGGCCGCCGCGTTGAATGAGGTGGACCCGTTCTACCGCATCCCTGCAGCTGCGCCCGATCACCACCGCGATCAACCTGGAGGTCCCCGTCGGCTCGCCCGAACAGCAGGCGATCGAGGATTGGCTGCGCTACGGCTCCCCCTTCCACGACGTGTCCGGCACCGTCACCAGCATCACCGGCCCGCCCGGCCTGCTCCGATCCACCGGGCCGGGACGCTTCACCTTCATGGTCACCGCCGACCCCGGCAGCGACCGCCCTGACATGGAAGTCCGGCTCCTGGCCCCGGACGACACCGTCGCACACACCCTGCACCTCACCGGCGTGCGCATCAATCACGGCGTGGACGGTCCTGGCGTCTGCCGGTCAGGCACCGACCCATCGGGCGTCTTGGAGTTCCGCTTCCTGCTCAACGGGCCCGACCGTGACCGGGTCCGTATGACCCTGTCCTCCCTGCTCGGCAAGACCCCCGCCGACGTGCTGCCGGCGGTGCAGCTGCTGGCCGACCTCGCCCCCGCCACCGGCCTCGTCCTGGCGGTGCGCGGCGGCCGGCCCCTCACCCCCGTCTGGCGGCCGGAGGAATCCGAAGTGCGCGCCTCACCCCTGGTGAAGATGGCCCGCTGGATGGTCACCTTCCTGCAGGCGCTCCTCGCCGTGCAGGCCCACGCCCTCCAGCGTGTGATCGTTCCCGACCTGGAGCAGGTCACCCCCGAGCAGGTCGGTGAACTCATCCAGCTCGCGCGGCTGCTGCGCGGCGAGGAGATCCGCACCACCTGGACGCAGATCACCCTGACCCGCGGCGCCTCCAGTCAGGCACCCGCCGACCCGGAATTCGGTGTCCTGGCCACCAACCAGATCCAGGTGAACCTGGCAGGCCGGCAGATCCTCCTGGATGACGTGCAGCGCCGCGTCCTTTACCACAGCGCCCGTCCGGCCGACCCTCACCAGTTGGCCTCGGCGCAACCGGGCGACACCGTCCACCTGGTGCCCGGATCTTCGGCCGAGGCGACGATCGCCGTGGTGCCCGCCGGCGACCAGGCCCGCTGACCCCACAGCGAGATGTTCAGCTCTTGGCTGGAACCTCGCTGTCGTCGGCCAGCACCCGGTAGACGCTGGCCACCGAGGGATGCCGGCCCTTGTTCTTGGGGTCCCGGTAGCAATGAAGAAATTCTCAACGAAATAGCGTCTGACCTGCGGATAGCCCGGTCTCTGCGGCTAAGGTCTCGATTCGCTTACGGTGCGGATCATGGAGCGACGATCCCTAACTTCAGCGAGGACGTCGGCGTTGGATGGGGTCGGCTTCAGCGGTGACGCGGGCGGAGGTCTCCTCGCCGAGTTGTACGTAGCGGCCGAGGCTGGCCAGGTGCTGGTGGCGGCTCTTGGCCTGCAGCTCGGGCGCGGTGCGGCCGGCTTGCGCGAGATGCTGCAGGGCCGAGTGACGGAGCTGGTGCAGAGTCCATCCCTGGCGGTGCGGGTCGAGCTGGGCTGTGGCGGTCTTGAACAGGTGTTCGGCGCGCGGGTAGGACAGCCGGCCATGGCCGGTTTCGGGGCAGACGTCGACGGTTGCGGGCGCCCGGCGGCCGGAGGTGGGGGCGCGCCGGTCGGCCAGGAACACCGGCCCGGCGGTGCGGCCGGTCAGCAGGCGGGGCAGGATCCGGGCGGTGGGGGTGGCCCAGTGCACGTACTCGAGGGCGCCGCCCTTGGAGACGACGCGGGCGCGGCGGAACTCCAGGTCGAGGTCCCCGATGTTGAGGGTGAGGATTTCCTCGGCGCGGGCGGCCGTGTCGTACAGGAGCCGCCACAGCAGGCGTTCCCGCAGGGCGTGCGCGGGGTCGGTGAACAGCTTGTCCAGCCGGGTGGCCGGGATGGCGCGGTCGCCGCGGCGGGCGCTCTTGCGGCGCTCTAGCCGCCGGGCGGGGTTGGTGGCCAGCAGGTCCTGGCGCTGGGCCCAGGTGGTGAAGGAGACCAGAGCGGACAGGTGGCGGTTCCAGGTGGCGGCGGCCGCGCCGTGCACGTGCTCCATCACCGCGGCGTACTGCTCGGGTGTCAGCGCGGCGACCGGATACTGAGGCCCGGTCACGGTGGTCAGGCGGGCGAGGGTCTCGGCGTAGCCGGTGCGGTTGGTGGCCGCCTGCACCGACTCCAGGAAGCGCTCGACCGCGGCCGTCATCGGCGAGGCGGGCTGGGGCCCGG
Source organism: Nonomuraea sp. 3-1Str (assembly GCF_031570565.1). NCBI lineage: Bacteria > Bacillati > Actinomycetota > Actinomycetes > Streptosporangiales > Streptosporangiaceae > Nonomuraea > Nonomuraea sp. 3-1Str. Next base: position 10,255 of record NZ_JALHBK010000028.1, on the reverse strand, counting down.
CGGCCGGGGTCGGATGTAGCCGAGTTGCCGTCGTGGCAGCAGACGCCGAGCTGGGCGGACACGTCCCGATAGCAGCCAGCGTGACAGATAAGGCAAGTTCTGTGTCACAGATGTGCGGCGCCATGGGCAGTGGCTAGGTGGTCGTTCGCGATCGGGCCTCGGCGGCCCAATGCGGTGCGTTCCACCGGTCGGCGATAGTGGCGGCCTGAGCGAAGTGGGTGGCGGCCTCGTCGTCGTGGCCGAGGAAGACGGCCAGCTCGCCGAGAGTGTGGGCGACCGGCCGCAGCTCCACCGACAGGCTCGTGGCGTCCGGCGGAGGATCGTCACGGCGCGCAAGCAGTGTCGCGTAGATCTCCTCGGCCGCGGCGCGGTCGTCCAGGGCGATGGCGGCCATCGCGCGGACGGTCGTGAGGAAGGTGAAGAAGTAGTCGGGGCGGATCGGGTCCGAGGTGCGTATCCGGCGGGCTTCGTCGATCAGGCCGTTGGCGTGCAGGGCGAGGACCAGCAGGTCGGAGGCGATCGGGCCGAACGCCTCGTGGAAGGCGCGCATCTCCTCCAGGTGCTCGCCGAGCGTGCCGTTGTTCACCCAGATCGCGGCCAGCGCGAGGCCGAGGAAGCCGACGGCGTGCAGGGATCCGGCCCTCGATGAGGGCCAGGGTCGCCAGCACCACCTTGGCGACGCCGATCGCTTCGGGCAGTCGGTAGGTGCGCGAGGTCGAGGGCCTCGGCAGTCGCGCGGCGCATGGTGGCCGGGTCGTTGGCCCCGGCGGCGGCGCTGGCCTGGTTGAGCAGCCCGGTGACGCGATAGACGGGCAGGTCGTGCTCGGTGCCGATCGCCACCAGCTCGCGGCAGAGGTCGTCGCGTTCGGGCAAGCCGCGGTGGCCGCGGGTAAAGACCTGGAGGGCCGCCGCCCGCAGGCGTGATACGGAGGCTTCGGCTCGGCGTGACAAAATGGGGGGCCGTTCGTCCGTCCCTTGATGCTGCGAGGTTCTCCGTGAGCAAGCCCGTGGCCCGTGAGCCGCTGCGCCGTAATTCGCGGTCCAACCGGGCGCGCATCCTGGCCACGGCCCGTGAGGAGCTGGGGCGGAACCCCGATGTCACGCTGGAGGAGCTGGCGCGGGCCGCCGGAGTCGTCCGGCGCACCCTCTTCGGGCACTTCCCGGGGCGGGCGGCGCTGCTGGAGGCGCTCGCCGAGGAAGCCGCCGAGACGTTGCGGAACACGGTGGAGGCCAGGCCGGAGTCGGGGGAGCCGGCGGAGTCGGCCGAGCGGGCGTTGGCGCGGTTCGTACTCCGGATGTGGCCCGTGGGCGACCGCTACCGCATGCTGCTGGCGCTCACCCGGCGGGACCTCGGCTCCGAGCGCCTCGACGAGGTGCTCGCGCCGGCCCAGGAGGCCGCCACCGGGATCCTGGAGCGCGGGCAGCGGGACGGTGTCTTCCACTCCCATCTGCCGCCGGCCGTGCTGAGCGCAGGCCTGATGGCGATGATCGTAGCTCTGGTGGAGTCCGTCAACACCGGCGCGCTGGAGGACGACGGGCACCGGATCGCCACGGCCACCCTCATCGCGGCCGGCGCGCCGGAGGATCGGGCGAGCGCGGTGGTCGAGGAGGTTGCGTCGGCGATGGCTACGGCTCTTCCGGCCCCCGGCACCTGATTTCTCTCCGGCCAACCCGTTCGACGAGGTGTCCCGGGCGTCGTCGCGGCGGAAGGTGACCGACTTGCCGGAGAAGTGGGCGGTGAGGCCCTGCTCCGTGGTGGTGACCGAGCGCAGTCGGAGGCCGCTGGGGATGTTCCGCGGCGATCGGCTCGGCGAAGACCTTGCCGAGCAACTCTCACCGGCCTCGGGCAGGGCGACGCGGCCCGCGACCTTGAAGTCCTTGAAGGTGACGCGGTCGCCGGAGGCCGCCGAGACGGTCGTCGTCGCGGTGACCTCGAAGCCGAGGGTGGTCAGGACGCGGGCGCGGATCCGGTCGGAACCGTAGCCCGGGGTCAGGTCCAGGCCTAGGGCGTCGGACAGGTCCGCGTACGACAGGAAGACGGTCGCCTCCGCCGAGCGGGCCCGAGCCTCGCTGTCGTCGTCCGGCTTCATCAACCCGTCCATCCGCAGGGCGAGTTCGGTCACCGGCAGCGGGCGGTCGGAGCCGTCGGCGGGTTCGTGCGAGTACGAGTACGAAAACTCGCACTCCTGGTCACGGTCGTGCTCGGGGCGGGGGCGGTACATCGGCCCTCCTCCAAAGGGCTTCGGGGGACAGGGAGTTGGGGGCGGACATTTGTGTGAGTGCGAGTGGGGGTGCGGGCACGGGTTTCAGACGGGACTCGATCGCGACCCGGCCCTCCGTACGTGATCGACCTTCGCGGCGGCGGTGTCCGGGGCGACTCCGGCGGCGATGAGGGCGGCGGTTGCGGCGCCGGTGCCGTCGTCGGGGCACAGGCCGCGGTCGACGCAGTCGAGCAGGGCCAGCAGTTGGGCCTCGATGGCTCGGGCGAGCGGGTCGGGCGGGACGGTGGTCTGGAAGACGCCCTGTCGGCGGCCGTGGGCGAAGACTCTCGTGGCCATGTCGCGGGCGGGGGTCAGCAGTGCGTCGACGCGTGCGCGTGCGAGGTCCTGGCCTCGGGCCAGCCGGATGAGGGTGCGGTAGCGGTCGCCGACGGGCCACATCATGAGGACGAATCGCGCCAGGTCCGCGACGGCGTCGGGGGTCGGGGCCGGGGCACCCGCGACGGCGCGCCGGATCGCCTCCGCGGCCTCGGCGGCCAGGCACTCGACGAGCGCGGTCCGGCCGGCGAAGTGGACGTACACGGTGCGCCGGGCCACACCGGCGGCGGCGGCGATGTCCTCCAGGCTGCTGTCGGGGTCGCGGGTCAGTTCCCGCCGAGCCGCGTCGAGGATCCGGGCACGGGTGGCCCGCGCGTCCCGACGCTGCGCCGAAGTCGAGGTCGAAGTCGGAGCAGGAGGGGGCGGCGTCTCGTGGGGCCGGGCCGGAGACCGGCTCGGCCTCGTCGTCGGTGTTCGTGCTGGTCGGCTGGTCACGTCGGCACCTCGAGGGCGGGTGGGAGGAGGGAGTCATCGCGATATTTGCACATCAATGGGCAATAAACTAGTCTGCACATCGATGGGCAATTAAGCGATTCCGCTCAAACATGTTCCAGCAGATCGGCTCCGTGATCGGCGTCAGCGTCCTGGTCGCCGTCAGCCGTACTTGCTGCTTGGTCCGGGCTTGCCGGACCGCGACGCCGCGAAGGCGGCTTGGGGGTTGAACTCATGACACCGGTGACCCAGCGACCGCCCTTTGGCGAGGGCTCCCCGGCCAGGGGGTCCCAGGCGACCGACCGCGTCCGTCATCGGACGGTTCAGGCAGGCGGGCTGGAGGTTCCGATCCTTGAGGCCGGCAGCGGGCCGCTCGTTGTGTGCCTCCACGGGTTTCCCGACCATGCCGCCAGCTGGGCAGGGATCCTCGACCGCCTTGCGCAGGAAGGGTACTTGGCGGTCGCGCCCGCACAGCGCGGATACTGGCCCGGCGGCGCGGCTCCCGACGGCTCCTACCGCATTGCCTCGACCGGACAGGACGTCCTCGCCCTGATCGAAGCGCTCGGGCGCGAGCAGGCGGATCTCATCGGCCACGACTTCGGAGCCGGGGCGGCGTACGCGGCTACGAGCCTCGACGCGAGGCGTGTCCGCAAGCTTGTCACCATGGCGGGTCCCCATGGCCGTCAACTGATGACCTCATTGGTCACTGACGGTGACCAGCAGCGACGCAGCTGGTACATGTTCTTCTTCCAGACAGCCATGGCGGAGGCGGCCGTCGAGCTCGACGACTTCGCCTTCATCGACCGGCTCTGGCGGGAATGGTCACCCGGCTACGAGCTGCCGGACGCGGAGCGTGCCGCGCTCAAGGAAACCCTGGGTGCTCCAGGAGTCCTGACCGAGATCCTGGGCTACTACCGCCAGTTGTTCACGCCCCCCGCGGACGAGGCGGCCCAAGCCCTGGAAGCCCGGGCGAGCGGTGCCATCACCGTCCCGTCGCTCTACCTCCACGGTGCCGACGACAACTGCTTTTCCGTGGAGTTGAGCGACGGCATGGACGACCTGTTCACGAACGGCCTCGAACGCATCGTCATACCCGGCGCAGGGCACTTCCCGCACCTGGAGCAGCCCAAGACGGTCGCCGACCACATCCTGGGCTTTCTGAACGGCTGACCCCCCTCCAACCACCCAGAACTCGAAGGGTTGACCGAACCATGACTGATAAGGAAAGGCAGGAGGACATGGCTGTGACGACTTCTCCGTACGCGAGCGACGCACTGGCCGAGGGGACCGTCGACGCGGTGGTGATCGGCGGGGGCGCCGCCGGGCTGAACGGTGCACTGATCCTCGCCCGCTCCCGCCGCTCGGTCGTCGTGATCGACAGCGGCTCCCCGCGCAACACGCCCGCCAAGGCCGTGCACGGCCTCATCGCCCTGGACGGCACCCCGCCGCCCGAGATCCTTCGACGGGGCCGGGAGCAGGTGCGCCAGTACGGCGGACGCGTCGTGCTAGGCGAGGTGGTCTCGGCCGAGTCTGCCGCCCCGTCGGCGGACGGGGACCTGCGGTTCACCGTCACCCTCGCCGACGGCCGCAGCATCACCGCTCGCCGCATCCTGGTGGCCACCGGCCTCACGGATGTGCTGCCGGAGGTGCCCGGGCTCGCCGAGCACTGGGGGCACAGCGTGGTGCACTGCCCGTACTGCCACGGCTGGGAGGTGCGCGATGAGCCCATCGGTATCCTCGCCACCGGTCCGGTCTCCATCGACCACGCGTACCTGTTCCGTCAGCTGACCGAGGACCTGACCTACTTCACCCACGGCACTGACCTTGACGAGGACAGCCGCGCCCGCTTCGCCGCCCGCGGCATCCACGTCATCGACACCCCGGTCACCGAGGTCGTCGACGACGAGGACGGTGCCCTCGCCGGGGTGCGCCTGGCCGACGGCCAGGTCGTGGCCCGCCGCGTCTTCGCGGTCGCCGCGCAGCTGCAGGCCCGCACCCAGGGCCTGGAAGGTCTGGGCCTGCCGGTGCAGGACCTGCCGAAGGGCCGCGGTTTCGCCTCCGGCACGGCCGGCACCACCGAGGTGCCGGGTGTGTGGGTGGCCGGCAACGTCACCGATCTGGTCGCCCAGGTCGGGGCCTCCGCAGCGGCCGGCGCACTGGCCGGCGCCGACATCAACAGGATGCTGGCCATCGCGGACACCGACGCGGCCCTCCAGGGGATAGCCGAGGTAAGCCCGAAAGGGGCCACAGGATGATCTTGAAGCCCTGAGATCTCAGCCCGTCACCCGCTCGCCTCACCTTCGCTGGCGGGGAAACCGATCTGTTTTCCAGGTGGCAACCGATCAGTTTCCAGACGGTTTTCAGCCATGCCCAGCAAGCAAGCAGCAGGAGCGTCCCGCCGAGGTCAACGCCACACTCCTCGGCTTCCTCGCCCGCCTCGACGACTCCACATCCTCGGCTTCCTGAACGGCCGACCCACCCCAACCAGATGGAGGACACGACAATGTCGGACCGCACTCCCATGGACAAGAACACGACATCGCGACAGCGGGCCCTGGTGGTCGGCCTCGGGATCAGCGGGATCGCCTCCGCGCTGCGACTGCATCGCGCGGGCTGGGACGTGGTGGTGCTGGAGAAGGCCCCCGAGCGGCGCCGCGGCGGATACTTCATCGCCCTGTTCGGGACCGGGCTCGCCGCCGCCGAACGGCTGGGCATCGCCGATGCGGTGCCGAATCGCTTCGCTCCGGAAGGCGTGAGCTACGACGTCGACCGCACGGGCCGGCGCCGCCGCGGTGTGGGCTACGCCGATGTGTTCGGCGGGTCTCGAATGGTGATGCGGGGCGACATCGAAGACGCGGCCTTCACCGCCCTGCCCGACGAGGTCGAGATCCGGTACTCGACCGTGCCGATCGCGCTGGACCAGTACCTCGACGGGGTGGACGTCGAGATCCGCGACCTGACGACGGAGACGACGACCGTCGAACGGTTCGACCTGGTGGTCGGGGCAGACGGACTGCGCTCGACGGTGCGCCGGCTTGCGTTCGAGCCCGAGCAGAGCCCGATCCGTCGGCTGAACTACATGATCGCCGTGTACAGCCTGCCCGAGCCGGTACCCGGCTACCGCCTACAGGACGGGCTGTACATGGGCGAGGCGGGCCGATCGGTGTGGGTGTTCTCGTTCGCCGACCGTCCGCCGTCGGTGCTGTTCTCCTACCGCACCGACGACGTGGACGCCGAGTTCACCCGGCCGGCCATCGACTCGCTGCGCGCCGCCTACGGCCCCGAGCCCACCGGCTCCACGCTCGGTTGGCTGCTCGACCAGTTCGAGAAGGCCCCGGACCACCTGTTCGACTCCGCCGAGCAGGTGCACCTCGACCACTGGCATCGCGGCCGAGTCGTGCTCGTCGGCGACGCCGCGTGGTGCCTGACCGTTTACTCCGGCATGGGGGCATCCACCGGCCTGGCCGGGGCGGACCTGCTCGGCACCATGCTGGAACGCCACCCGCACGACGTGCCACGAGCGCTGCAGGACTGGGAGGACCACCTGCGCCCGTTCATCGACCACCACCTCGGCAGCGGTGTGAGCATGCGCGGTTTCTTCACCCCAGGCAACCGCGCCGAGTTGCTGCTTCGGTCCGTGCTGATCCGCCTCGCCCGGCTGCCGATCGCCGGCCGGCTGCTCGCCAAGATGATGACCAACAGGGCGCGGATGAAAAGTCTGGATATCGCCGCCGCTGCAGCGTGAGTGGAGTTCCTCGAATACGAGCGGGAGAACGAGGTCGTCTGGGCCCGCAACGACTTCGTCGAACGAATGCTCGGACGCAAGCCGCCCACTGAGGCTTTCCGCGCACTATCACTGCGCACAACGCAGGATCACTGCACGAACACAGCGCAACTACCATCGGAGGTCGGGATGAAACCGAAGATCGTGTCACCGCAGCACCTCGTCGAGGGCATCGCCGTCGCTGCGTCCGACCAGAGCTGCTCGATTTCGGTGGGGATCCGGCGATGAACGCCCCGGCCCGAGCCCGCGGCGCCGCGGTGCAGGTCAAGGCGCCGCCGCTGTTGTACGGCCTTTCCTTGGCTGCGGCGCTGGCGGTGCACCAGTGGGTACTGCCCTTGCCGCTGTCGCTGCCGGGGCTCACCTACGCCGGGGTGGTTCTGGTCGTGGCGGGGCTGGGGTTGGGCCTGTCCGGTGTGGTGACCGTGCTCGCACACCGCACCACGCTCGCGCCCCACCTGCCGGTGTCGCGGCTGGTCGTGGCCGGCCCGTACCGGGTCAGCCGCAACCCGATGTACACCGGACTGTCGGTCGCCCTCGTCGGCGCCGGCCTCTGCGCCGGGTCGTGGTGGCCGCTGATCGTGGCACCGCTGTGCATGCTGGCCACCTACCGGTGGGTGATCCGCGCCGAAGAGGCCTACCTGCTCGACCGCTTCGGCGCCGACTACCAGCGCTACCGAGCTCAGGTGCGGCGCTGGCTCTGACCCACCCTGCAGGGCCGACAGGCCGGGCTCTGCCCGTGAGCCGACCGCACCGCATCTCATCACTTCCCCCGCAGGCGTGCAGGTGCAGGATCTCGGGGCATGGCGGGCCTGCAGGCCGGTGCCCAGGCGGCGATGTTCGTGGGCTACCACGCCCGCGCCGGCACCGGTAGCGCGGTGCTCGCCCACACCATGGCCGACGCCGTCCTCGACGTCCGCATCAACGGCACCTCGCACGGCGAGATCGGCATCAACACGCTACTGGCCGGCTCCTACGGCGTGCCCGTCGTGCTGGCCAGCGGCGATGAGGCGGCATACGCGGAGTTCAAAGCCCTGGCGCCCCAGGCCGCACCGTGCCGGTCAAACGCGATCTCGGCCAGCACGCGGCCGACGGCATGCACCCCGACGAAGCGCACGAACGCCTGCAGCGCGGCGCCAGCCAGGCGATGCGATCGCACGCCACCACAGCACCGGCCTCGGTGCCACAGCTGCTCCGCCCCGAGGTCGACCTGCACCAGCCGCGCACGGCGGACCTGGCCGCTCTCCTGTCCGGCCTCACCCGGAGCGGGCGCACCGGCGCCTTCTACGCCGAGACCATGACGGCCGCCTACGGCATGCTCCACGTCATCGCCGCGCTCACCCAGAACGGGCCGTAGGTACCCAAGGGGGTGGCCCGCGCCCGGCGCAAGCCACCCCTACGATCAACCGCCTGCGCCCTCTCCCTGCAGAAGGCGCGGCGCAGAACCTGTCAGGGCGTCAGCCCCAGGTCGCGAAGTTGCGCGGGCCGCAGCGGCCGCCAGCCGCTGGTGTCGAGCTTGGCCAGCTCCGCCTCCACGTCAACATTGATGACACCGAAGAAGTTGATGTTGTCGCTGTGGCCGGGCGAGATGTGCGACAGGATCTCGTCGCTCACCTCCCGGCCCTGGGAGCGCAGCTCCAGCACCGCTCTGGAATAATATTCTGTCGCCCAGGCGGGCCTGACTGCGGCCGCCGGCGCCATTGCGTCCACCGCCGGGCCCACCTGCCAGACGCGACTTTGTAGATCTTGCCCGGGTCGGCGTGCTTGTTCCCGGCGGTGTAGATCTCGTGCGCGGATTTCCCGCGCATGTGCCAGGCCACCTCGGTCGGGCCGAGGTTCCCGCCGTAGGCGAACGCGGTCACCACGTACCAGCCAAGGAGCCGGAGGCGACGGACCGTCCAGAAAGAACTTGCGGGAATTCTGCATTCCCGCAAGTTACCGGGGAGCCGCCGCGACGCAACAGAACTGATTTTCTGATTTTTATTTTCTGGAAAATCAGAAATGGTAGGGTACTGCCGTGACCGTGGAGACTGGCGTGGTGACGCCGTGCAAGCACTGTGGGGCGCCGATCGAGCAGCGGCGGGGGAGAGGGCGGCCGAAGGCGTACTGTCCCGAAAGTGACTGCCAGGCCGCCGCCAAGCGGGAGCGGGAGCTGCGGCGCGCCACCCCCGGACTGGAGGGCGCGCTGGCCAGGGCCGAGCAGTTGTACGAGCGGATGGAGAGCGGGCTGGCCGCCGCCATCGAGCCGCTCGCGCACGCGCTCGCGCAGGAGCTGAGTCCCGCCGGAGTGGAGGCGAAGCTGAGCGCCGTGCAGGCCGAGGCGCACACCCGGGTGGCGGTGGCGCGTGCCGAGCGGGAGCAGGCGTTCGAGCAGGTACGGCTGGCGCGTGAGGCGGCCGAGCACGCGCGCCGGGAGGCGGCGCAGATGCGGCTGCGGGTCGAGGAGGCCGAGGCGGAGCGCGACACCGCGCTCGGCGACGCCGAGCAGGCACGCGAGCAGGCCCTCGCCGCGCTGCGGGAGGCGGCCAGCACCGAGCGGCAGGCGTTGCAGAGCGCCGAGGAGGCTGCCCGCCGGGCCGAGCTGGCCGAGCGGCGGGCGGAGGAGGCGGGCGGCCGGGCCGAGCAGGCTGAACGGGCCCGCGCCCAGGCGGCTCGGGAGCTGGCCGAACGGGTGGAGGCCGCCGAGGTCCGTACGAGCGAGGCGCTGGAGCAGGCCGTACAAGCCGGTGCGGAAGCGGAGCTGGCGCGGGCCGAACGGGATCAGGCGCGGCAGGAGGTGGCCGCGGCGGTGCAGGCCCGGCAGGAGGCCGAGCGTGACGTGGCGGCGGCGCGGGCTCGGGCGGAGGCGGCCGAGCAGGAGCGGGACCGGGCGCTCGCGCGGGCGCAGAGCGCCGAGCGGGCCGCCGCGGAGGCGGAGCGTGACCGCGCCGTGGCGCTCAACGCGGCCGAGCAGGCGCGCGAGGCCGCCGAGGCGGAGGCGGCGGAGGCCCGGCGGGAGCGCGAGCGGGCCGAGAGCGAGCTCGCCGCCGCGGCGGAGAGCCTGGAGGCGGCACGTCGGGAGGCGTCCGCGGCGGCCGAGCGCGAGTCGGCGCGGCGCGCCGAGGCTGTGGCGGCCGAGCGGGAACGGGCCGACACTCTGGCCGGCGAGCGTGACGAGTTGCGGGTGGAGCTGCGGCTGGAGCGGGCGCGGTTGGACGACGTACGGGCGCAGTTGGAGGCTGTCCGGGCCGAGGCGGCGGAGCTGCGCGAGCGGGCGGTGGCGGCGGAGCTGCGCGGCAGGTGAGGGCGACCCCGGGCGCGGGGGGAAAGCGCCGTATTGCTAGGGCCTGTTTTGTGGATCTCATAAGAGCCATAGCAGCAGGCAGGCGATGGTGACACCTGCCTGGTAGTGAACGGCGAGCTTGTCGTAGCGGGTGGCGATGCCTCTGAACTGTTTGAGCCGGTT
>NZ_JALHBK010000027.1:0-125153 GCF_031570565.1 Nonomuraea sp. 3-1Str | reverse complement strand
GGGGGGGGGGGGGGGGGGGGGGGGGGGGGGGGGGGGGGGGGGGGGGGGGGGGGGGGGGGGGGGGGGGGGGGGGGGGGGGGGGGGGGGGGGGGGGGGGGGGGGGGGGGGGGGGGGGGGGGGGGGGGGGCGGGGGGGGGGGGGGGGGGGGGGGGGGGGGGGGGGGGGGGGGGGGGGGGGGGGGGGGGGGGGGGGGGGGGGGGGGGGGGGGGGGGGGGGGGGGGGGGGGGGGGGGGGGGGGGGCGGGGGGGGGGGGGGCCCGCCGTACCGACTCGCCGCCGGAAGGCCGGGAGGCGGGGTCCGCGGCCAGGAGCGAGAGCACCAGCCGGTCCAGCTCGGCGGGCACCTCGGCACGGTGCCGGCTCGGCGGCGCGGGCTCGGCCCGTCCCTCTGCGGCGGCGTCCCCCGGAGCGTCCTCGAACGCCGGCCGGCCGGTCAGCAGCTCGTAGCAGACGCACCCCAGGGCGTACAGGGCCGACGCGGGCTCGGCCGGGCGCCCGGCGGCCTGCTCGGGAGCGGTGTACCGGGTACCCGGCGCGGCGAGCCCCGCCAGGCCGAACCCGACGACCTTGAGCACCCCGCTGCCGGCCCGCCGGAAGGTGTCCGGGTCCACCTGCCCGTGCACGACCCCGGCGCGGTGGGCGGCGTCCAGCCCGGCGGCGGCCTGGCCCACCAGGTCGCACGCCTCGGCGATCGGCAGCGGCCCGCGCGAGCCCAGCTCCTCCCCCAGGCTCTCGCCGCCGAGGTACTCCATCACCAGGTACGGCGTGCCGTCCTCGTCGCCCACGTCGAGCACCATGGCGACGTTCGGGTGGATGACCCGGGCCACCGCCTCGGCATGCCGCTGGAGCACCTCCCGCGTGGCGGCGCCCGGCCGGAGCAGCTTCACCGCCACGGTCCAGTCGGCACGCGTGTCGTACCCTCGCCACACCTCTCCCATCGGCCCGTTGCCGATGCGCTCGTCGAGCCGGTACCGGCCAGCGACCATGGAAGGCGCTTCGTCCGACATATCCCCGCCAATAACTACAGAAACGGCATTTTCGACCCACCATAGAGCCCCAGCCGTCCCCCGAAGCGCGGATTCAGGAGAGCACCGCCGCCGACCTGCTCAGGGACGCGGAGGCTGCGGCCGCTCGCCGCCCTCCTCCGGTCCCACCGGCCGTTCCCCGGCCTGCCCTCCGGCCTGTCCCGTGTCGGCCGGCGCCTCGCAGGTCTGGCCCTCGCCGCCGTCCTGGTACGTGCGCTCGACCGCGTCGAAGCCCTGCCCGATCTGCTCGTCGTACTTGTGGCCGGTTCGTTCCTGGGCGAACTGCTCGGCCTTGCGGAGCGCCTCGTCGGTCTGCGTGGAGTGCTCCTTCGCCACGTCCTTGGCCTTCTTCAGCCATTCGCCGATACCCATGGTGTGACCTCCTCCACTGCCTCGGTGACTGGCGTACCCGACAAACGGAGCGATCCCCCCTAAACAGGTATATATCCCACCCAGAGGCCGGAGATCATCAGACAGCGCGAAGGGCGGGAAGCCAGTGGCTTCCCGCCCTTCGCACGGACTCCGGAATCAGGCCGTGGCCGGCTCCGGGGCGCGGCCCGGACGCTCGGGCTGCAGCGGGGCGTCCAGCTCCTGCGGCGGCGCGTTGAAGACGGCCTCGTCCAGGCGGCCTTCCGAGCGGGCCACCAGCACCGGCACCACCATCTGCCCCGTCACGTTGGTCGCGGTGCGGATCATGTCGAGGATGGGGTCGATCGCCAGCAGCAGGCCGACGCCCTCCAGCGGCAGGCCCAGCGTGCTCAGCGTCAGCGTGAGCATCACCGTCGCCCCCGTGAGGCCGGCCGTGGCGGCCGAGCCGACGACCGAGACGAACGCGATCAGCAGGTACTCCCCCACCCCCAGCGGCACGTTGAAGACCTGGGCCACGAAGATGGCGGCCAGCGCCGGGTAGACCGAGGCGCAGCCGTCCATCTTGGTGGTGGCGCCGAACGGCACCGCGAAGGAGGCGTAGTCGGCGTCCACGCCGTTGCGCTCGATGGTGACGCGCTGGGTCAGGGGCAGGGTGCCGACCGAGGAGCGGGAGGCGAAGGCCAGCTCGATGGCGGGCCAGGCGTTGCGGTAGAAGGTCAGCGGGTTGACCTTGCCCCAGACGGACAGCAGCACCGGGTAGACGGCCAGCAGCACGATGAAGCAGCCCACGTACACGGCGACGCTGAACTTGGCGAGCGGCGCGAGCAGCTCCCAGCCGTACGTGGACACGGCCTTGCCGATGAGGCCGGCGGTGCCGATGGGGGCCAGGCGGATCACCCACCACAGCGCCTTCTGCACCAGCTCCAGGACGGAGCGGCTGAGGGCGAGGAACGGCTCGGCCTTGTCGCCGATCGCGAGGGCGGCGGCGCCGAGGACGGCTCCCAGGAAGACGATCTGGAGGACGTTCATCTCGGTGAAGGCGGTGAAGACGTTGGTGGGCAGGATGCCGGTGACGAAGTCGAGCCAGGTGCCGGCGCCCTCCAGATCGGGGGCCTTGGCGGCGCCGGTGTCGAGGGTGACGCCCTGGCCGGGGTTGATCACCAGGCCGAGCGCGATGGCGAAGGCCACGGCCACGGCCGCGGTGGCGAGGAACCACAGCAGGGTCTTGGTGGCCAGCCGGGCGGCGCCGTTGACGTTGCGCAGGTTGGCGACGCTGACCAGCACGGCGGTGAACACCAGCGGCGGCACGGCCACCTTGAGGAGCTGGACGAAGATCTGGCCGACCTTGGTCAGGGTCTCGGTGAGCCAGGCCACGTCCCAGATCTTGGCGACGAAACCGAGGGCGACGCCGAGCGCGAGGCCCAGCAGCAGTTGCAGGGAGAAGCTGAATCTCTTCACGGAAGGAAGACTCCGGAGGTGCGGACGGCACGGCGGTGCGCACGTCATGCGGGCAGGGAGGTGGCGCCTGGGGTGGCGTTGAAAGGGGATCGGCGATCGAGCGCGTCAGAGCGCGATCAGCGACAGATGGCCCCGACCACCCGGCAAAGGTCGATGTGCAGGCGCTCGACCAGCCACACGATGACCACGGAAAACCTCACGAGTCTGTCCAACACACCGCACCTCCGGCCGTATTCCACGTTCCGGAGGTGATCGGCGTCACAGATGACGGAGACCGCCGTCAGCCGGCGATGTCCTTGATCTGCTCGATGAGCCGCACCCGTTCCTCGTGCGTGCGGCCGAGCGGCGCGACGTTCAGCGTGGTCACGCCCGACTCCTTCATCGCCCGCACGCGGTCGCGCACGAAGCCCTCGCTGCCGATCAGGGAGATGCTCTCCAGCAGCTCGTGGGGCACGAGCGCCGCGGCCTCGTCCTTCTTGCCGTCGAGGTACAGCTCCTGGATCCGCTCGGCCTCCTTCTCGTAGCCGTAGCGGCGGGCCAGGTCGTTGTAGAAGTTGCGGCCCTTGGCGCCCATGCCGCCGATGTAGAGGGCGGCCATCGGCCGTCCGAACTCCAGCAGCCCGGCCACGTCGTCGCCGATGGCCAGCGACGCCTGGGCGATCACGTCCAGCTCGCCGAGCTCGGGGTCGCGCCTGGCCTTGCCGGCGGCCAGGGACTCGCCCCACACCGCGCCGGCCTTCTCCGGCATGTAGAAGATCGGCTCCCAGCCCTCGGCCAGCTCGGCGGCCAGCTCGACGTTCTTCGGGCCGATGGCGGCCACGACGATGGGGATGCGCGGGCGCACCGGGTGGTTGATGAGCTTGAGCGGCTTGCCGAGGCCGGTGCCCTGACCGGACGGGAGCGGCAGCGTGTAGTGCCGGCCCTCGTACTGGACGCGCTCGCGCCGCCACACCTGGCGGCAGATCTCGATGACCTCCCGGGTACGGCCGAGCGGCGCGGTGTACGGCACTCCGTGGAAGCCCTCGATGACCTGCGGCCCGGAGGCGCCGAGACCGAGCGTGAACCGCCCGTTGGACACGAAGTCCATGCCGGCGGCGGTCATGGCGAGCAGGGTGGGCGTGCGCGAGTAGATCGGCAGGATGCCGGAGGCGATCTCCAGCCGCTCGGTCCGGGCCGCGATGTAGCCCATCTGGCTGACCGCGTCGAAGCTGTAGGCCTCGGCCACGAAGACGATGTCGAGCCCGGCCTTCTCGTAGTCGGCGAGCTCGGCGACCGTCTCCTTGAAGCCGCCCGAGTAGTTGAGTGCCATACCGATGCGCATACCGGGCTCCCGAGACCGAATGATATTCCGTTGCGAGGGCAACAGATTAGCGGGTCGGCGCGCGGTACGGCGACCGGCTAGCCTGGTGCCGATCTCGGAGAGGGGCCGATGCTGAAGAGGGTCGTCGGGCGGATCGTGGTGACAGCGGCGGTCGTGGTGGCCGTGGTGCTGGCGGGGCATCGGCTGATCCCCGCGATGGGTGGCTTCACACCCGTGGTGGAGAGCGTGCTCCCCTGGCTCGGCCTCGCCGTGCCCGTCCTGCTCGGCCTCGCGGCCCTGGCCCGTTCCCGGGCGGCCCTCGTGGCGGCGCTGGTGCCGGGGCTGGTGTGGGCGGCGATGTTCGGGCCCGCCTGGTTACGCACCCCGCCCGGCGGGCCCGCCGACCTGTCGGTCGGCACCGTCAACGTCGGCGTGACCAACAGCTCCTCCGGCACCGCCGTACGGACCATCGCCGACGGCCTCGACCTGCTGGCCGCGCAGGAGCTGACTCCCGGCGGCCCCGCCGCCAAGCGGCTGAACACGCTGTTCCCCCATCGCTACACGGTCAGCACGGTCGGGCTGTGGAGCCGCTACCCGATCCGCGAGTCCAAGCCGCTCGACGTCGGCATGGGCTGGGTGCGGGCGCTGCGGGCGGTGGTGGACACGCCCGAGGGCGACGTCACCGTGTACGTCATGCACCTGGCCTCGGCCCGGCCCGGCCAGACCGCCTCGCGCGACGAGTCGCTGGCCGCCGCGCGCCGGCTGGTGGACGCCGACCCCAGCAAGCGGATCCTGCTGCTCGGCGACCTCAACACCGCCACCACCGACCGGGGCATGCGCGGGCTGACGCCGCCGCTGTCCGACGCGCAGCAGGAGGCGGGCCGCGGCTTCGGGTTCACCTGGCCGTCGTCGTTCCCCATCACCCGGCCCGACCACATCCTGTACAAGGGGATGACGGCGACCGAGGCCGGGGTGGCCCCGGCGACGGGCAGCGACCACCGCGCGGCCACCGCCTCCTTCCGCCTCTAACCGTCCCTGGACAGCCGCTCCAGGTCGGCCGGGGTGTCGATGTCGGCCGGATCGCCGAGGCCGTCGCACGGCACCCCGGTCACCAGCTCCGGATGGGCCTTCAGGAACGGCCGGGCGCCGGTGTCGCCCGCCGCCAGCCGGGCCCCCTCGGCGAAGTCGCGCCGCGACAGCAGCACCGGGTTGCGCCGCCGCCCGCCGTACGTGGCGACGGCCAGCCGCGCGCCGCTGGCGACCAGCGCGCGCACCGCCTCCGGCCGGATGAACGGCTGGTCCACCAGGGCCACCACGACCGCCCCGGCCTCCTCGGGCAGCGCCGCCAGGCCGACCCGCAGCGACGAGCCCATGCCGGACCTCCAGCCGGGGTTGCGCACCACCACCGCGCCGCGCACCTGTACGGTCGCCGCGCCCAGCACCACCACGACCGGGTGGCAGCCGCCCTCCTCCAGCAGCCGCACGCCCCGGTCGACGAGCCGCTCCCCCTCGTGCTGCACGAGCGCCTTCGGCGTGCCGAGCCGCGAGCCCTCGCCGGCCGCGAGCAGCAGCCCGGCCACGCGGCGCGCCCCGGCGCTCACAGGCCCTCGTGGTGGATGCGGCCGGCGGTGTCGCTGAGGGGCCGGCCGGAGCCGCCCCACCTGAGCTGGATCAGCTCGGCCGCGATCGACACGGCCGTCTCCTCCGGGGTGCGGGCGCCCAGATCGAGGCCGATGGGCGAGCGGAGCCGGGCCAGCTCCTCCTCCCCCAGGCCGGCCTCGCGCAGCCGGGCCAGCCGGTCCTCGTGGGTGCGGCGCGAGCCCATCGCCCCGACGTACCCGGCCGGGGTGCGCAGCGCCACCTCCAGCAGCGGCACGTCGAACTTCGGGTCGTGCGTGAGCACGCAGATGACCGTGCGCTCGTCCACGCCGACCGAGGCGAGGTAGTCGTGCGGCCACTTGACCACGACCTCGTCGGCCTCGGGGAAGCGCCTGGGCGTGGCGAAGACCGGCCGGGCGTCGCAGACCGTCACGTGGTAGCCGAGGAACTTGCCGAGCCGGGCCACCGCGGCGGCGAAGTCGATCGCGCCGAACACCAGCATGCGGGGCGGCGGCGCGAACGAGTGGACGAACACGGCCAGGTCGTCCAGCCGCCGCTCCCCCTGCGGTCCGTACCTTCTGATCCCGGTGACGCCCTGGGCCAGCATGCCGCGGGCGTCGTCGTCCACGGCCACGTCGAGCCGGTCGAGGCCGAGCGTGCCGGACGAGCGGCCGGGCCAGACGACGCGGCGGGCGCCGACCCGGCCGGGCCCGGACACGACGGTGGCCACGGCGACCGGCTCGTGCCCCTCCACCGAGCGGGCGATGTCGCCGAGCTCCGGGAACGTCTCGACGGACACCGGCTCGACCAGGATGTCGATGATGCCGCCGCAGGTCAGGCCCACGGCGAACGCGTCGTCGTCCGTCACGCCGTACCTCTGCAGGACGGGCTCGTCGATCCCGGCGGCCAGCTCGAACACCGCGCCCTCGACGCACCCGCCCGACACGCTGCCGACCACCTCGTCGCCGCGCACCGCCATGGCCGCCCCCGGCGGCCTCGGCGCGCTGCTGAACGTGCTGACCACGGTCGCCAGCCCGAACCTGAGCCCCGACCGCCACCACCCCATGATCTCCGGCAGCACGTCACGCATGGGCGAGCCTTTCGCTGAGTGCCTCGTAGGCGGCCAGGCTGTGCCCGGCCACCAGGTCGTCCAGGTACGGCAGCACGGCCCGCATGCCCCCGGTCAGCGGCTCGTAGTCCTCGTACCCCTTGTGTGGGTTGACCCAGATGACCCGGTACGCCTGCCGGGCGAGGCGGGCCACCTGCGCGCCCAGCAGGCTCGGGTCGCCGCGCTCCCAGCCGTCCGAGGCGATCACCACGATCTGGCCGCGGGCGTGGTGGCGGGCGAGGTACTCCCGCAGCTCCTCGCCAAGCCGGGTGCCGCCGCTCCAGTCGGGGATGGCCAGGGACGCCTCGGCCAGCGCCGTGCCGGGGTCGCGGTGGCGCAGCTCGGCCGTCACGGGGGTGAGGCGGGTGCCGACCGAGTAGACGCGGGTGGCCCGCGGCTCGCCGCGGACCAGGGCGTGCGCGAAGCGCAGCAGCGTCTCGGCGTAAGGGGCCATCGACCCGCTGACGTCGACGAACAGGACGACGCCGCGCGGCCGGACGGTGTGCGTCCGGCGCAGCAGGCGGGCCACGTCGCCCTTGCGCAGCGCCTCGCGGAGGGTGCGCCGCTGGTCGAGCCGGCCCCTGGAGGACGGCTCGAACCGCCGGGAGCGCCGCGGCGCGCGTCCGGCGCGCAGCATCGACAGGAGCCGGTGCACCTCGGCCCGCTCGGCCTCGGTGAGGGCGGCCACGTCGCGGTGGCGCAGCAGCTCGGTACGGCTGGCGCTGCCGGGCGCGCTGTCGCGCTCGTCCTCGTCCCCGGTGTCGTCGCCTGTGTCCTTGCCCGGGTCGTCGTTCAGGGTGAGGGTGTGCCGGGTCACGGTCACCGGGGCGGCGGCGCGGCGGTCCGCAGCGCGGCCGCCGAAGTACGCCTGGAAGCAGCGGTCGTAGCGCGGCAGGTCGTCGGGGCCGGCGCAGAGGGTGAAGCGGCCGGCCCAGTAGACGTCCCGGGGCCGGGCCACGTCGAGGTGGTCGAGGGCGCGCAGCAGGGTCCGGGTCCGCTCGTGGTCGGCGCCCACGCCGGCGGCCCGCAGCGTCCGCGCGAACCCGGTCACGGTGGCGGCCAGCCCGTCGAGCGGCTCACTCATGTCGCAGCAGCCCGCCGGACAGGACGCTCTCCACGTCCTCGCGGTACTTGAGCGCGGCGCCCAGCGTGGCGGCGGCCCTCGCCGGGTCCAGCTCCCTGGCGCCGAGCGTGAGCAGCGCCTCGGTCCAGTCGAGCGTCTCGGCCACGCCCGGCGGCTTGACCAGCCCCGCGCCGCGCAGCCGGGCGGCGGCCCGCGCGACCTGCCCGGCCAGCGTCTCGGTGCACTGCGGCAACCGGCGCAGCAGGATCGCCACCTCCCGCTCGAAGCTCGGGTGCTCCAGCCAGTGGTAGAGGCAGCGGCGCTTGAGCGCGTCGTGGACCTCGCGGGTGCGGTTGGAGGTGACCACGACGACCGGCGGCGTCTCGGCCCGCACGGTGCCGAGCTCGGGGATGGAGATCGTGAAGTCCGACAGCACCTCCAGCAGGAACGCCTCGAACTCGTCGTCGGCCCGGTCGATCTCGTCGACCAGCAGCACGCACGGGCTCGTCTCCAGGGCTTTCAGCAGCGGCCGGGCGACGAGGAAGCGCCGGTCGTAGATCTCGCCCTCCAGCCGGCCCACGTCGGTGACGCCCGCGGCCTCGGCCGCCTTGAGGTGGAGCAGCTGCCGGGCGAAGTCCCAGTCGTACAGGGCCTGGGCGGCGTCGAGGCCCTCGTAGCACTGCAGCCGGATCAGCGGCGCCTCCAGCAGCGCGGCGAGCGCCTTGGCCAGCTCGGTCTTGCCGACGCCGGCCTCGCCTTCGAGGAACAGCGGCCGGCCCATCCGCAGCGCCAGGAAGGCGGCCGTGGCCAGCCCCTCGTCGGCGAGGTACGCCTGCCGGTCGAGCAGCTCGGCGAGCGTGTCCGGCGACTCGATGCCCGCCCTCGCACCCGCGCTGACGCCCGCTCTGCCGCCGACCGCGCTTCTCGCCTCACCCGTCCGCCCCAGCACGCTTTCAGGCTACGCGCCGGACCGTCCGGCGTCAGTCCTCGCGGGCCTCGCCGCGCTCGCGGATGAGGGCGGACAGCTCGGCCGTGGCACGGCGGGCGCGGGCCTTCTCCGAGCCCTGGATGCCCATCGCGCCGATCGTACGGCCGTCCGAGAAGTCGAGCCGGGGCCACGGGTCGCCCACGAGGAGCGTGATGTCGATGACCTCGGGCCAGCTGTAGCGGTGGGTGCGCAGGGCGTTGACGATGGTCAGGCCCTCCTCGTCCGCCTCGACGCGCACCCGCCCGAGCAGGTGCAGCACCCACGCCACCGCCAGCCCGAACACCACGAACGCGACCCGGTCGGCGACCTGGAACGGCTCCGCGATGAGCAGCGCCATCAGCGCGGCCCCCGCGACGACGAGCACGGCGAAGACGTACGGGACGATCCTCCCCCGGCGCGGGCGCCAGGTGACGGGCAGGGCCGGGGCGGGCACAGGCTCGGGCACGCGTCGAACCTACCGCAGCTCAGGCGAGGTCCCGCAGGAGGAGTGCCGTCTCCATCGCCGCGACCGCCGACTCGTATCCCTTGTCCTCCTTGCTGCCGGGCAGCCCGACCCGGTCGAGGGCCTGGTCGAGCGTCTCGCAGGTGAGCACGCCGTTGCCCACCGGGGTGCTCTCGTCGAGCGAGACCCGGGTCAGCCCGGACGTCACGGAGTCGCAGACGTAGTCGAAGTGGGCGGTCTCGCCGCGGATGACCGCGCCGAGCGCCACGACGGCGTCGCAGCGTCGGGCCAGCGCCTGCGCCACGACGGGGATCTCCAGCGACCCGGCCACCCGGACGACGGTGGCGCTCGCGCCGCTGTCGTCGCACGCCCGCACGGCCCGCGCCACGAGCTGGTCGGTGATCTTGGCGTGCCAGCTCGCGGCCACCACGCCGACCGTCAGCCCCGAGGCGTCCGGCGCCGCCGGGCTCGCGGGACGTCCCTCTCCGCTCATGACGCCTCCGAGATGTCGTGGCCGAGGCGCTCGCGCTTGGCCGTGAGGTACCGCTCGTTGTAGGGGTTCATCGCCACCGGCATGGGCTCGCGCCCGAGCACCTCGATGCCGTAGCCGTCCATGCCCCGGAGCTTGGCCGGGTTGTTGGTGAGCAGGCGGACCGACTTGACGCCTAGGTCGGCCAGGATCTGCCCGGCGTTGGAGAACTCGCGGGCGTCCACCGGCAGCCCCAGCTCCAGGTTGGCGTCGACGGTGTCGCTGCCGTTGTCCTGGAGGCTGTACGCCTTGAGCTTGGCGAGCAGGCCGATGCCACGCCCCTCGTGGCCGCGCAGGTAGACGACCACGCCGCGGCCCTCCTCGGCGATCGCGGCCATCGCGTGGTCGAGCTGCGGGCCGCAGTCGCAGCGCAGCGAGCCGAACACGTCGCCGGTCAGGCATTCGGAGTGGGCGCGGACCAGGACGTCGTCGCCGCCGTCGAGGTCGCCGTAGACGAGGGCGACGTGCTCGCCGCCGTCGAGGGCGCTGGCGTAGCCGTAGGCCCGCCACATCCCGTACGCGGTGGGCACGCTGGTCTCGGCGACCCGGGTGACCATGCTCTCGACGCGGCGCCGGTGGTCGGCGAGCTGCTCGATGGAGATGAGGGCCAGGCCGTGCTCGTCGGCGAAGGCGCGCAGCCGCGGGAGCCTGGCCATGGTGCCGTCGTCGTTGACGATCTCGGCCAGCGCCCCGGCCGGTGACAGCCCGGCGAGCCGGGCCAGGTCCACGGCCGCCTCGGTGTGGCCGCGCCGGGCCAGCACGCCGCCGTCCTTGTAGCGCAGCGGGAAGATGTGGCCGGGCCGGACCAGCTCGTTCGGCTCGGTCGCGGAGTCGGCCAGCGTGCGGATGGTCCTGGCGCGGTCGGCGGCGGAGATGCCGGTGGTGACGCCGTCGCGGGCGTCCACGGTGATCGTGTACGCGGTGCGCATGCGCTCCTTGTTCTGCGACACCATGAGCGGCAGGCCCAGCCGGTCGAGGGCGCGCCCCTCCATGGCCACGCAGATGATCCCGCTCGTGTGCCGGATCGTGAACGTGCACAGCTCCGGCGTGGCCCGCCCGGCCGCGAAGATCAGGTCGCCCTCGTTCTCGCGGTTCTCGTCGTCCACGACCACGACCGGCCGGCCGTCGCGGATGTCGGCGACGGCCCGCTCGACCGGGTCGAACCGGATGCCGCTCACGACGCCACCGCCACGGTCCCGCCGGAGGCGACCCGGGCCCGGTACTCCCTGAGCCACTTGACGAACCCGTACAGGACGAGCACGAAGAACACCCCGTACACCGCGCCGGACACCACGAGCCCCGAGCTGAACGCCAGCGGGACGCCCACCAGGTCGACCGCCACCCACACGATCCAGAAGTCGACCAGGGCCCTGCCCTGCGCCCACGTGGCGACGGCGCTGCCGACGAAGATGTAGGCGTCGGCGGCCACCAGGAAACCGCCCTTGGGCAGCGGAACATGCGCCCCCCACGACAGCCCGGTCACCCAGAACAGGACGCCGACCACGGCGGTGCCCACCAGCATGACGGCGACGAGCCAGGTGCGCTCGGTGCTCGTCGCGGGCCGCACCGGCAGTCCGCCCTCCTGGGTGCCGCGCCGCCACGCCCACCAGCCGTAGATCGCCAGCGCTCCGAACAGCGCCTGCTTGAGCGCGTTGCCGGTGATGTGGGCGTTGATCGAGGCGATGAACAGCAGCACCGCGCCGGTGAGCTGCACCGGCCACGTCCACAGGGACTTGCGCACCGCCAGCAGGACCGTGGCCAGGGCGGCGATGTTGCCGACCAGGTCCGTCCAGAGCACATGGGTGCCGAACACGGTGAATCCGGCCTCTGCCCAGTTCACTGCTTGCCCACCAGCCTTTCGACATACTTCGCGATCACGTCGACCTCGATGTTGACCAGGTCGCCGACCCGGCGCTCGCCCATCGTGGTCAGCTTCAGCGTGGTGGGGATGAGGCTCACGCCGAAGTCTTCGTCGTCAACCGTCGTGACGGTCAGGCTGATTCCGTCGATGGCGACGGAGCCCTTCTCGGCGACGTACCGGGCGAGCGGTCCGGGCAGGGAGAAGCGCAGGTCGTCCCAGCGCTCGCCGGGCTCGCGCGACAGCAGCACGGCGGTGCCGTCGACGTGGCCCTGCACGATGTGGCCGCCGAGGCGCTGGTCGGCGCGCACGGCCCGCTCCAGGTTGACGGCGGCGCCCTCCCGCAGCCGGCCGAGGGAGGTGCGGTCGAGCGACTCCCGCATCACGTCCACGGTGAACACGTCGCCGACGACCTCCACCACCGTGAGGCAGACCCCGTTGACGGCGATGGAGTCGCCGTGGGAGGCGTCGGAGGTGACGAGCGGGCCGCGCACGGACAGCCGGGCGGAGCCGCCGTCCTGCACGAGGGCGGCCACCTCACCCTTCTCTTCGATGATTCCGGTGAACATCACTGCTCCTTGCGGGGGCGGGTGCGGGGAAGGGAAGGCCCGGTGCGGGCCGTCAGGCGGAGGTCGGGGCCGACGCGGGCGACGTCGTCGAGGACGAGGCGGTGGATGCCGGCGATGCCGGTGACGCCCGCGTCGCCCAGGGCGGCGGCGCCGGAGCCGAGAAGGGCGGGAGCGACGTAGGCCACGACCCGGTCGATCAGGCCGTGCCGCAGGAAGGAGCCCGCCAGGGTGGGGCCGCCCTCAAGGAACACGCTGACGATGTCGCGCCGGGCCAGCTCCCGCAGCAGCGGTACGAGGTCGAGGCCGCCGTCGGGGTCGCGGGGGACGCGGAGCACCTCGGCGGCCGGGGACTCGAAGGGTGTGGGGGCGCCGGGGGCCACGGCGACCAGCGTGGGCGCCTCGCCGTCCAGCACGCGGGCGCGCGGCGGGGTGCGTCCCTCGGAGTCGACCACCACCCGCAACGGACTGCTCCCGGCGGGAGCCTCGGGGGCGGGGCGGGCGGTGAGGCGGGGGTCGTCGGCCAGGACGGTGCCGATGCCCGCCACGATCGCGTCGGCCCGCGCCCGCAGCCGGTGGACGTCGGCGCGGGCCTCGGGCGAGGTGATCCACTGACTGGTGCCGTCGGCGGCGGCCGAGCGCCCGTCGAGGGTCGCGGCGAACTTCCACGTCACGTGCGGCCTGCCCAGGCGCGCGAACGTCAGCCACTCGGCGTTGACCTGCTCCGCCTCCTCGGCGAGGGTCCCGGTCTCGACGGCGACGCCGTTCGCCCGCAGCCGGGCGGCTCCGCCGGCCGCCCGTGGCGTGGGGTCGGGCACGGCGACCACGACGCGGGCGACACCGGCGTCGAGCAGCGCCCGGCTGCACGGCCCGGTGCGGCCGGTGTGGTCGCACGGCTCCAGCGTCACGTACGCGGTGCCGCCACGCGCCCGCTCACCGGCCTGCCGCAGCGCGACGACCTCGGCGTGCGGCCCGCCGGCGCGGGCGTGGAAGCCCTCCCCCGCGATCCGTCCGGCGGCGTCGACGACGACGCAGCCCACGACGGGGTTGGGGCTGGTGGTGCCGTGCCCGCGCGCGGCCAGCTCGACGGCGCGCGCCATGAATCCGGTCTCACGGGTCAGGGGATCGGCGTCATGCGCCGCGGGATCTGTGGCGTCCGCCACGGCCCTGGTCTCCACCCCGGGTCTCCTCCTCGCCATCGGCTCTCGGCCATGGCGGGCCCCGGGGGATCGGGCGATGCGCGTACGCATCACAGAGGCGCCCGGCGATCGCCGGACACCCGCGCGCTTCCTCCCATCCGGACTTTGACCGTCGGTCCCGGAATTTCACCGGGTCAACCGGCCGATGGCATCGGCCGGGTCGCGGACTGTAACCGCCGGTTCGGAGTTTCACCGACCCCGGAGCACGCTAGCTCTGTTCTTGTACCAGTTTGCCATGCCACCGCAAGTGACAGGCGCGCACCCCCCACTATGGCAACCAAGCGGTCGCTTGGTCAAATGTCACGCGGCCATGATGCGACGGGCCTCGCGGGCCGCCGGGGAGTAGCGGACCTGGGCGGGGACGAGCCCCAGGCCGGTGTGCAGGGCGCGCAGCGTGGCCGTCGCCCACAGGTCGCCGACCGGGGTGGCGGGCAGGCCGTACAGTCTGCGGGCCCAGCGCGGCAGCGTCGCGAAGGCCAGCATCGTCAGCGCGGGCACGGCCGCGCGCAGCGGCGTGAGGATGAACGGGAGCGGGGCGTTCAGCGACAGGCGCAGCGGGTGCGCCGCCTCGGGCACGAACCGCAGGCCGGGGCGCTGCGCCTCGATGTAGTCACGCAGCTCGCCGACCGTTCCGGGGACGGTGTCCGGCGCGAGGCCGACCACCTCGGCCGCCCGCCGCCACTCGGCCACGAACGCGTCGGCCTCGTCGTCGCTGAGCTTGACCCCGCCGCGCCGCGCCACCGTCAGGTAGGAGTCCACCTCGCCGACGTGCACCCACCGCAGCGCCTCGGGCTCGTCGAGCCGGTAGTCCTCGCCGGTGTCGGGGTCGTGCGCGGTCAGGCTGGCGTGGATCTTGCGGACGCGCCGGCCGGCCCGCTCCACCTCGGCTGTCGTCCCGTACGTACGGACGCGGACGAACTCCGTGGTGCGCACGAACCGGGACCACGCCTCGGCCGGGTCCATGAGGGCGGAGTGCTGGAGGACGCCGCGCATGGCACGCGGGTGCAACCCCTGCATGAGCAGCGCGCGCAGCCCGCCGACGAGGAGGATCGGCTCCCCCATCACGCGCCAGGTCACCGACCGGGGGCCGAACAGGCCGTGATCCGTCATAAGTAAGCAGTTACCCAGGTCTGGGTGTGTTTATGTCACTTTGCCGGTATCGCGTCTGCGCTCGATTCGCGTTTCCGCATATTTCATGACCCACCAATGTGACGTACGCCATTGCGCCCGGGCCCCGGACCGCCGGATCATCATGATCGCCGTGTTCTGCCCGGCCGGTGGCCATGATGGACGTACGACGGACGGTGGAGGTTCGCGAGTGGAGTACGTGCGGGTCGGATGCGCCTGGCTGATCGCCGTCGTCTTCGCCATCACGGCCGTGTCCAAGGCACGCGACCTGCCCGGGTTCGCCCGCTCGCTGCCCGACCTCGTCCCCGTGCCCCGCGCTCTGACCCGCCCGCTGGCGGTCGTGGTGGCCGCGTTGGAGGGGCTGGTGGCGCTCCTGGTGGCCGTACCGCTGGTCGCGGGGGTGTCCGGGGTCGTGGCGTACGGCCTGGGGCTCGCCCTGCTGCTGCTGGCGGCGTTCACCGTGGCGATCGCCGTCGCGCTGCGGCGCGGACGGCGCGCTCCCTGCCGCTGCTTCGGCGCGTCCGCGGCCCCGCTCGGAGCCCGTCACCTCGTCCGCAACGGCCTGCTGATCATCGCCGCCGCGCTCGGCCTGCTGCCGCCGGCCGGGTCGCCCGCGCTCGCCGGGGTGGTGGTGGCGGGCGTCGCCGGGCTGATCGGGGCCATCCTCGTGGCCGCCTTCGACGACCTCGTGGACCTCTTCGCCGGCCCCTGACCCACGCTCGGGACCGGGCTGCACCGGAGCAGCCCGGAGAGGGAGCGAACGCGTCAGAGAGTGACGCCGGCGGCCTGGACGCGCAGGGCCTCCACGGCGGCCGAGGGGTCGCTGGCCCCGTAGACGGCGCTGCCGGCGACGAACACGTCCGCCCCCGCCTCGGCGACCCGCTCGATGGTCTCGCTCGTGACCCCGCCGTCCACCTGAATCCAGATCTGGCCGCCGTGCCGCTCGATCAGCGCGCGGGCGGTGCGGATCTTCGGCAGCACCATGTCGAGGAACTGCTGCCCCCCGAACCCCGGCTCGACCGTCATCAGCAGCAGCATGTCGATCTCGCCCAGCAGCCCCTCGTACGGCTCGACGGCGGTGCCCGGGTTGAGGGCGAGCGCCGCCCGCGCGCCCAGCGACCGGATCTGGCGCAGCGTGCGCACCGGCGCCCGCGCGGCCTCGGCGTGGATGGTGACGCTCCCGGCGCCGGCCTCGGCGTAGGCGGGCGCCCACCGGTCGGGGTCCTCGATCATGAGGTGGCAGTCGAGCGGCAGGGACGTGGCCTTGCGCAGCGACTCGACGACGGGCAGGCCGAGCGTGAGGTTGGGCACGAAGTGGTTGTCCATCACGTCGACGTGCAGCCAGTCGGCGTTGGACACCGCCGCGGCCTCGTCGGCGAGCCGCGCGAAGTCGGCGGACAGGATGCTGGGAGAGATCTGTACGGCCATGATGTGCCGAGTCTATTGAACCCGCCCCCGGTGCGCGGCCTCCGGGTCAGCCGCCCGCTCCCCGGCACGCGGCCGCCGGTTCGGGCGCCCGCTCTCCGGCACGCGTCCCGGCGTCCGCACGCGCGCCCTCGCGCGCGCACCACCGGATCATGCGGACCGCTACCCGCGCTTGCGGAGGAGGGCGAGGAACATCGCGTCGGTGCCGTGGCGGTGCGGCCAGAACTGGGCGTACGGCCCGTCCCCCAGACCCTCGACCTCGGGCAGGTACGCGCGGGCGTCGAGCTGCTCCGCGTCGTCGCGGCGCGCGAGCACGTCGCCGACCACGACCCGGGTCTCCGCCAGATGCGGGGAGCAGGTGACGTACGCGACGACCCCGCCCGGACGGGTCGCGTCGAGGGCGGTGCTCAGCAGGGCGCGCTGGAGCCGCCCCAGCTCGGCCACGCTCGCGGGGTCGCGCCGCCACCGCGCCTCGGGTCTGCGCCGCAGCGCGCCCAGCCCCGTGCAGGGGGCGTCGAGCATGACGCGGTCGAACGTCCCGGGCCGCCAGGCGGGCCGGGTGCCGTCGGCGGTGATCACGCCCGCGTCCCGGGTGGTCTGCCACACGAGCCGCGAGCGGT
Organism: Nonomuraea sp. 3-1Str; assembly: GCF_031570565.1. Taxonomy (NCBI): domain Bacteria; kingdom Bacillati; phylum Actinomycetota; class Actinomycetes; order Streptosporangiales; family Streptosporangiaceae; genus Nonomuraea; species Nonomuraea sp. 3-1Str. The sequence continues at coordinate 108,477 of NZ_JALHBK010000027.1, read as the reverse complement.
GCGGCTGCACGTCGGCCGCCACCAGCCGCGCTCCACCCCGGAACGCCACCGGCCCCTGCCGCTCGTGATCCGCGTCGCCCCGGCCGTCGCCGTCCGCGGGCGCGCCGGCATGAGCCGGACCGGCGGCACTCGACGGCACGCCCGTCAGATCCCCGTACGTGGCGACGGCGTCCAGGAGGCCCGCCTTGCCGCCCGGGCCGGCGCACATGTCCAGCCACAGCTCCTCGCGCCCCTCACCGGCCCCGGTTCCCGGACCGGCCGGGCCGAGGGGTACGCGCGTCAGGGCGAGGGCGACGAGCTGGCTGGCCTCGTCCTGCACGGCCGCGCGGGTCTCGGCGACCGCCGCGATCCGGCCCGGGTCGCCCTCCGTCAGGTGCGCCCCGTACGGGGAGTAGCGGGTGGGCTCGGCGCCCGCGTCGAGCAGCTCCCGCCGGGACGAGCGCCCCGGCCGGGCCACCAGTGTGACGAGCGGCCGGGCGTTGTCTGCGGCGAGCAGCTCTGCCGTCTCCTCGATCTCGCCCCCGAGCGCGTCGCGGAACGCGCTGACCACCCAGCGCGGGTGGCTGTGGACGACCGCGAGATGGCCCGACGGATCGTCGGCGAGGTCCGGCGCCACGATCGGCAGCCATTCTTCGAGCGTGCGTGAGGCGATCTTGCGCAGCACCGCGTTGACGAACTTGGCCGCTCCCGGGCCGATGCGCTGCCGTACCAGATCGACCGTGGTGCCCACGGCCGCGTGCGGCGGGACGCGCATCCGGAGGAGCTGATGGGCGCCCAGCCGCAGGGCGTCGCGCACGCCGGGGTCGGGCGCGCGGTCACTGCAGATCGCGATGATCGCGTCGTACGTGCCGAGGCCGCGCAGGGTGCCATAGGCCAGCTCGGTGGCCAGGGCCGCGTCGCGCCCCGTCAGCCCGCGTTCGCGCAGGAGGCGCGGGGTGAGCAGGTTGGCGTACGCGTCGCGTTCGTCGACGGCGCGCATGACGTCGAACGCGGCGTTACGCGCGGGGTCACGCGGTGCCCTGCCGGCTCCGCCACGCCCACGTCCGGCTTTTCCGCCCCCGGGACCGCCCGCCCGCGCCTGCCCGCCGGCGGCCCGATCCCGGCCGCGACCGCCTTGGCGGCCCGTGCCACGGTCCTCGGGCCCACGGCCCCCGCTGCTGCTCATCCCCGGATTTCCCTCATGTCTGCGATCCGTCCCGCCGCACGATTCACGCGACGGTCATGCCTCACGATCCCGCCGCCCGGCCACACGACCCGGACGCACGGCCCGGACACGCGGCCCGGACACGCGGCCCGGACACGCGGCCCGGTTCAGGCCTACCGGTACACCGACCGGTCACGCCGCCCGGCCACCTGAACGGGTCAGGCCGAGCGGCCCGCGCCACCTGGTCACGCCGCCCGGCGCCGGCCGCGTCGGCCGGCATCGGGCGGCCCGGTCACTCGAACCGGTCGCCGTTCTCGACGCGTGCCCCCCGCGCCCACTCTCCCGCGCTCATCACCCGCTTGCCCTGCGGCTGCACCGCGTCCAGCTCGACCGGGTGGGTGGCGGTGCCGACGAGGACGGAGTTCTTGCCCGCGGCGATGGCGCCCGGGGCGAGGGCGCCGGCGGACGGCGCGAGGGCGACCGGGCCGAGCTTGAGCCGCTGACCGCGGAACGTCGTCCAGGCGCCGGGGTTGGGGGTGCAGGCTCGGACGAGCCGGTCGATCCGCATAGCGGGCGCCGACCAGTCGACCTCCGCGTCCACGACGTTGATCTTGGGGGCGACGCTCACCCCGTCGGGCGGCTGCGGGCGGGCCTCCAGCGTGCCGTCCTCGACGCCGTCGAGCGTGGCCGCGAGCAGCCCGGCCCCGGACAGGGCGAGCCGGTCGAGGAGCATGCCGCTGGTGTCGTCCGGCCGCACCTCCTCGGTGAGCACGCCGTAGACGGGCCCGGCGTCCAGCTCCTTGACGATCTGGAACGTCGAGGCGCCGGTGATCTCGTCGCCGTGCAGGATCGCGTGCTGCACCGGGGCGGCGCCGCGCCAGGCGGGCAGGATCGAGAAGTGCAGGTTGATCCAGCCGTGTCGCGGCACGTCGAGCGCGGACTGCGGCAGCAGCGCGCCGTAGGCCACCACGGGGCAGCAGTCGGGCTCCAGCTCGGCCAGCTGCTTCAGGAACTCGGGGTCGCCGGCCTTGGCGGGACGGAGCACCGGGATGCCCGCCTCCTCGGCCAGCTCGGCGACCGGCGAGGGGTGGACCTTGCGGCCCCGGCCCGACTGGGCGTCGGGGCGGGTGACGACCGCCACCACGTCGTGCCGCGGCGAGTCGATCAGCGCGCGGAGCGACGGCAGCGCCGTCTCGGGCGTGCCCGCGAAGACCAGGCGCATCGGCTCAGAGCGCCCTTCCGCCGGTGGCGTGCGGGGAGAACTTGACCGTCGGCGCGGACAGCCCGCTCCACTCCGCCTCGCGGATCGCCTTCATGGCGAGCTTGCGCTGCTTGGGGTCCATCCGGTCGATGAACAGGATGCCGTCGAGGTGGTCGGTCTCGTGCTGGAAGCAGCGGGCCATCAGGTCGGTGCCTTCGAGCACGATCGGCTCGCCGTGCATGTCGAAGCCCTTGGCGACGGCGCGGACGGCGCGCGGCGTCGGGTAGGACAGCCCCGGGAAGGACAGGCAGCCCTCCTCGCCCTCCTCGTCGAGCTCGGCGGACAGGTCGAGGTCGGGGTTGATCAGGTGACCGAGCTGGTCGTCCACGTAGTAGGTGAACACGCGCAGCCCGACGCCGATCTGCGGGGCGGCCAGGCCGGCGCCCGGCGCGTCCATCATCGTGTCGGTCAGGTCCTTGACCAGCTTGCGGAGCTCCTTGTCGAAGTCGACGACAGGGGCCGCCGGGGTGCGCAGCACCGGGTCTCCGAACAGCCGGATCGACTGGATCGCCAAGGGGTCACTCCGTTTCGCTTCGGTGGGGTGAGCCCAGTTTAGTGTGCTCCAGGGATCGCGCCTTCATCGCCGCTTTGCGGGCCGCCTTGACGACGGCGGGGTCGTCGTGGGCGGAGGCGAGCATGTCGAGGACGGCGATCGTGTCGGGGTGGTCGACGGCGGGCATCGCGCCGACGAGCCGGATCAGGTCCTCGCCGGGCTCGGGCGGGTCGAGCCGCCCGGCGGCGTGGCCGGACAGGTGCATGAGCGCCGCCAGGGAGTCGACCGCGATCCAGGTGTGGTCGTCGGCGCTCAGCGCGGGGGCTTCGAGGTCGCGGATGTGCAGCCAGGACGCGGCGTAGCGGCGCATCAGCGGCAGCTCCAGCGCCCGGCGCACCGGCGCCTCGGCCTCGGGGCCGAGCTCCTCCAGGATGGCGCCGACGGCGCCGCGCTGCCCGGCCGTGCCCTGCGCCGCGATCTCGACGAGCTCGCGGGCGGCCTCCTCGGGCGGGCGGCGTTCGAGCCAGCCCGCCACGGCGCTCTGCGTCGCGGCGCCCTTCACCAGCGCCTCGACCAGCTCGGCGGCCGACAGGTCGGCGAACACCTCCACCTCGGCGGCCGTCGGCGCGTCGTGGCCCTCGCGCAGCAGGTCGCGGCGGATCGCCCACACCCCGAGGGGCGTGAGCGCCGTGCGGCCCGCGTCGGTCTGCTCGACCAGGCCGCAGTACGCGAGCAGGGCCAGCGCCTCCAGCAGCTCGGCGGGCAGCGAGGCGGCCAGCCGGCGCAGCTGCACCGTGCCCGGCCGGCAGGCGACCTCGTGGGACTGGAGGATGCCCCGCGCGAGGTTGGCGACGGCGACGCCGGAGCGCACGGAGTAGACGGTGGCCAGCATCTCGGCGAGGTGCTCGTCGACCACGGTGGAGCCGGTCAGCCCCTCGTCGGCGCGGTCGAGGACGTCCATCACCACGCCGTCCCAGAACTCCAGCGTCGCCTCGACCGTGAGCAGCTCCGGCAACGGGCCGCGCAGCGCCTGGCCGCGGATGATCTGCAGCAGGCCGGTGTTGACGGCGACGATCCAGAGGAGGCGCAGCCGCGCCGGTTCGACGCCGAGGGTCTCGGCCGCGGCGGCCGCGTCAGGCTCGGGAAGCAGCCCCTCGGGGGTGACGGGGCGGGTACCGGTCCACGCGGCGAGGCGGATGGCGTCGGCCACGAGCGGCACGGCGGGCACCAGCCGGGCCAGCTCCGCGTCGGGGAGGAGGGTCACGGGCGGGAACGTCAGGGCCTCGTGCTCCTCAGCCGTCTCCTGCGGCGAGCGCGGCGGCACGGCGGGCTGCTCATCGATCAGCTTGCGCAGCTCGGCGAGGTCGAAGACATTGTTGGCCACCCACGAAACTTACTGCACACAAGTCACAGGGACGTACTCATCGCGTGATCCCGGTCGGGGCCGTCGGGGGTCCTACCTGATCGCCCGGGAGCGCGCCTTGAACGCGGCCTTGCGCGCCGCCTTGGCGACCGTGCCGTCGGGGATGGAACGGCCGAGCAGCTCCAGCACGTCCACCACGTCGGGGTGGTCCACGCGCCACATCTCCTCGATGAGGTGGGCGGGCGGGCCGGAGGCGGCCATGTTCTCGGCGAAGATGTCGGGGTCCTCCTCGGCCGCGGGCATCGCCAGCGCCAGCATGTCGACGCTGACCCAGAGCAGCTCGTCCTGGGTGAGCGAGGGCGACGGCAGGCCGCGGGAGGCGAGCCAGTGGATCGCGTGGGGGCGCAGCTCGGTGTCGTCGAGGACGGCGCGCACCTCGGGTTCGGCCTCGGCGCCCAGGTGGTCCACGATGGTGACGGCGATGCCGCGGGCCACGGCCGGCGCGCCGGACGCGGCGGCCAGCAGCTGGGCGGCGGCCTCGCCGGGGGTGCGGCGGCTGAGCCAGCGGGCGATGTCGTCCTCGGCCACCTCGGTGGGCAAGCCGTCGAGCAGGCCCTCGACCAGCCCGGTGGCGTCGGTCTCGGCCAGGTCGGGCGCCTCGGGGGCGTCGACGCCGAGCGCGAGGTAGTGCTCACGCAGCGCCCACACGGCCAGCGGCGTCAGCCCCGCCGTGCCGCCATGGCCCGCCGTACCACCCGCCGTACCGCCATGGCCGGCCGTACCGCCCGCCGTGCCACCATGGCCCACCGTAGCACCCACCTTGTCGCCGTAGGGCTCCGAAGGCGCGCCTGAGCCGCGCCGGCCCGCGAAGCCGCGCTGGGGGCCGGGGCCGGTGTGCGGGGCGGCGCCGATGCGGCCCGCGACCGGGGCGAGCCCGCGGCCCCCCGGTGCGGCTCCGCCGTCGCCCGGCCGTGTCCCGCCCGCTCCCGGCCCGCGGGGCGGCAGGAATCCCGGCGGGCCGGGCGCCCTCTCGATCAGCCCGCACCAGGCCAGCCGCTCCAGCGTCGCCGGAACGTCCACGTCGCCGTCGTCCACGACCTCCTGGAGGTAGTCGCCGATGACGGAGACCGGCACCCCGGTCCGCAGCCGGTACAGCATGTCGAACAGGTCGTAGAGCTCCTCGTCCAGCTCGGCGCTCCCGGTGACGGCGCCGCGGGTGTCGTGGTCGACGAGGTAGGCCACCACGCGCGCCCACCGCCCCAACGCCACCTCCCCCGCGTCGTCACCTGAGCCGCCGGCGTCACCTGAGCCGCCGACGCCATCTGATTCGCCGTCGTCATCCGATTCGGCGTCGTCGAGGTGCCGCCGCAACTCGCCGACCAGTTCCTCGTACGACTGCTCCCGCGCTCCCCCGCCCCCCTGCACGGCCGTCCAGAGCGGCACGCGCTCCAGCGCCTCCAGCAGGTCCTCCGGCGGGACGAGCCGCACGCCGGGCAGCGGCGAGCACCCCGGGCAGTCGCAGGGCGCCTCACCCAGGTCGGGCAGCTCGCCGGAGGGGATCGCGATGGACTGCTCCAGGGACTCGGGCCCGATGGAGCTGAACAGGCTCTTGGCCATGCCGAAGTTGGACTCGTCGGCGAGCGCGTCGGACATCCTGGGCTCGATGTCGTCGATCCGGTCGCGCATCTCCCCCGCTACGGCGGCGCTCGCCCCGCCCGTGTCCTGGAGGTAGTCGACCAGGGTGCGGGCGGCGGCCACGGTCTGGGGGGCGCTCTCGGGCGGGGTGATGACCTTGCGCGGGTAGATGGACAGCAGCAGCTCGTCGAACGCGGCGGGGGTGAAGTCGCCCGGCGCGTTGACGTCGAGGTAGTCGCTGGCGTAGTCGCAGAGCAGGCGGACCTCGTCCGCGTCCACCTCGACTCCCCGCGCCCGTCCCCAAGCACGCAGGTCGTCGATGGCCTGGTTCACCCATTCGATCGACACAAAGGCACGCTAACGGCTGACTTACAGATGAGCGAATCGGGGAAACGGCCTAAATCAGGTCGAGCGGGTCGACACTCACCCTCACGACATCCGGCGCCTTACGCGCCGCGCGCACTCCGCTGGCCCCTTTGAGCGCCGCGGCCAGTACCGCTCCTCCCGGGCGTGGCACGCGGATCATGGCTCGCTCCTGCCCGGCCTCGTCGATCGGCACCGGGCCGAGCACCTGCGCGTCGGCGGGCAGTCGTACCTCGTCGAGCATCTGCCGCACCGCGGAGGAGACGCCCGTGAGCGTCGCCATGCGGACCGCGGGCGGGAAGCCCAGCTCGGCCCGGTCGGCCAGCTCGCGCTCGGCGTGCGTGATCGGATCCCACCGCAGCAGCGCCTGTACGGCCGGCAGCCCGGCGTCGGCCAGCACCACCAGCTCGGCGGCGGGACGGAGCAGGGCGGCGGCGTTCATCCACCGGCGCAGCGCCTCCTCGGAGGCCCGCAGGTCGGCCCGGCCGAGCAGCGACCACGCGTCGAGCAGCACCGCGGCGGCGTACCCGTCCTCCGCGACCGGCTCCGCGCCGGGCGTGGCGACGACCAGGGCCCGCGCCGCCGGCACGGTGGCCAGCACGCCGTCACGGCCGGACGTGCGCACGGGCGTGGAGGGGAAGGCGCGGCCGAGCTCCTCGGCGGTACGCCGGGCCCCGACGATCACGGCCCGCAGCCGCGCCCCTCCGCAGTGGGGGCACCGCCAGCCGGGGTCGACGCGCCCGCACCAGCGGCAGTAGGGGGCGGCGTGCCCCGCGCGCAGGGCGAGGGGGCCGTGGCAGAGCGGCTCCTCCCCCGCCACGGCCAGCATTCCGGCCTCCGGCTGCTCCCCGGCGGATCCGGCCGGTCTGGCGGGCGAGGGGGCGAGACGGGTGGGGGGCAGGGCGCAGCGGGCGGGGGCGCGGCACCGCTGGCACGCCACGGCCGGCAGGTAGCCGCGCCGGGGCACCTGCACCAGCACCGGCCCCTCCTCCAGGCCCTGGCGCAGCGCCCGCCAGGCCAGGCTGGGCAGCCGCGCCGCGCGGGCCGCCTGGTCCTTGGCCAGCTCGGCGTCCTCGCCGGCCGGCCGTACGCGCGGGGCGAGGCTCCGCACGGTCTGGCGGGAGGCGACGATCGGCCGGGCCCAGCGGGTGGCGACGAGCTGGGTGGCCTCGGCGGTGCGGGTGTAGCCGCCGACGAGCATGGCCGCGCCGGAGCGGTACGCCCGCAGCGCCAGCACCTCGCGGGCGTGCGGGTAGGGGGCTAGCCGTTCGGCGTGCAGGTCGTCGCCGTCGTCCCAGATGACCGCCAGGCCCAGATCGGCCACCGGCGCGAACATCGCCGCCCGCGTGCCCACCACCGCCCGCGCCTGGCCCCTGAGAAGGCGCAGCCAGCGGCGGTAGCGCTCGGCCGGGCCGAGGGCGGCCGTGAGCGCCACGTGCGCCCCGGGCTCCAGCGCGCGGGCCAGCGCGGCGTCGGCCAGGGCCACGTCGCGCCCGTCGGGCACGACCACGACGGCCCCCCTGCCGCCGTCCAGCGTGGCCCGTACGGCCTCCGCCACCTCGGGGGCCCACCCACGGGCGCCGGGCAGCGCCTGCCAGACGGCGCGCGGGGCCCGGCCCTCCGTGAGCGCCTTCAGGAAGGAGGCACCGGCCGGGTAGGAGTCCCACGGTCCGGCGCCCGACGCGACCGTCGAGGACTCGCCCGTGGTGGGCTCGCCCGTGGTGGGCTCGCCCGTGGTGGGCTCGGCCGCGGTGGGCTCGGCCGTGGTGGGCTCGGCCGCGCGGCCCTCCCGCTCCCCCGGCACGGCCGGGACCTCCGCCTCGGCCTTGGCGTGGCGGGGCGGGACGGCCAGGCGGAGGACGTCGGCGAACGTGCCCGCGTACCGGTCGGCGACCGCCCGGGCCAGGCCCGCGATCTCCGGCGTCAGCACCCGCTCGGGCGAGACCACCCGCTCCAGGGCGGTCAGCGGCCCGGCGTGCTCGCTGCGCTCGGCCCGTTCGAGCACGAACCCGTCGACGAGCTTGCCGGCGAACCGCACCCGCACCCGCACCCCCGGCCGGGCGCTCTCGTGCATCGTGGCGGGCACCAGGTAGTCGAACGGCCGGTCGAGGTGGGGCAGCGGGTTGTCCACCGCCACCCTGGCCACCGGGTCGGAGGGCGCGGGAACCGGGGCCCCCTTGGACGGCACCACCGCGGGCCGCACGGCGTCGAGCGGCAGCAGGGCGTCGTCGGAGTCTGTCACGGACTACGTCTACCAGAACCCCGCGACCTGCAGGACCACGCCGGCACCTCGCCCGGCGCCGCCCATGCTCTGACGTCGCCTCAGGACCCGCTTCGGGCGGGCACGAGCCTGCGCGCCGTGACCGGGCGGGCGAGGACGAGGTCCAGCACGTCACACGCGTGCCGGTACGGGGCGCCGTCCCGGTGCCGGGCGAGCGCCCCCTCGTCCTCCCACTCCTCCACGACCACCATCCGGGCGGGCCGGTTCGGGTCCGCGTACGGCTGGTAGGCCAGGCAGCCCGGCGCTTCCAGGGACGGCTCGATCAGCGCCTCCAGGGCGGTGCGGAGCCGGTCCTCCCACCCCGGCGCGGCCAGGCACTCGGTGACGACGACGAGCCCCATGCCGCCCGCCCGTGGACCGTCACGGGCGGGCCGGGCCGGAGCCCGCGCCCGTGGCCGTGATCGCGGCGGCGATCTCGTCGAGGTCCGCCGGGGTGAGCGTCACCGAGGCGGCGCCCACCCAGCCGTCCACCTGGTCCGCCCGGCGGGCGCCCACGATGGCCCCGGTGATGCCCGGCCACGCCAGCGTCCAGGCGATCGCCACCTCGGCCACGGTCGCGGAGTGCCGCTCGGCGACGGGCCGCAGAGCGGCGGCCAGGCGCAGGTTGGCCGCCAGCCCGGTGGTGAAGTCGTGGTGGGCCGAGCGCCAGTCGTCGGCGGGCAGCGCGGCGGCCCGCTCGGCGGTGAAGGCGCCGGTCAGCAGCCCCGACTGGAGCGGCGAGTAGACGATCACGCCGGTGCCGTGGGCGTGCGCCCAGGCGATCTCGGCCGCCGCCGAGCGGTTGATCGCCGAGAACGGCGGCTGGATCACGTCGACGTGGGCGATCCGCTCGGCCGCCGCCAGCTGCTCCGGCGAGTGGTTGGACAGGCCGATGGCCCGCACCTTGCCTTCGGCCTTCAGATCGGCCATGACCTGCCAGTACTCCTCCAGCGGGGTGGCGTTGGGCGACACCGCCCCGGATCCGTCACCGGCGTACTCCAGGGACTCGCCGGTGTCCGGCCAGTGGACCTGGTACAGGTCGATGCGCTCGACGCCGAGGCGCCGCAGCGAGTCCTCGACCTCGCGCCGCACGCTGTCGGGGCGCATGATCCGCCGCGGTGCGGCCTGCGGGTCGTCCGGGTCCCAGACGAGGCCGGCCTTGGTGAAGATGTACGGCCGCTCGGACTCGGGCAGGTCCGCGACGGCCTTGCCGACGAGCTCCTCGGAGTGGCCGAGGCCGTACACGGCGGCGGTGTCGATCCAGTTGACGCCGGAGGAGAGGGCGTGGCGGATCGCGGCGACGGACTGGGCGTCGTCGGTGGCGCCCCAGCCGAAGCGCCAGCCGGAGCCCGCGACGGCCCAAGAGCCGAACCCGACCCGGCTGATGTCCATGCCGGTGCGGCCGAGCGGGCTGGTGGGCAGGTGGGTGGTGGTCATCAGAGCGTTCTCCCGTGTGATGAGGTCGCCGGGTTCCTCCCGGCGGTCATCACTCTGGCCGCCCGCCGCGGCCCTACCCAGTGCCGTCGCGTGCCTGGGCACGGCGTGACCAGGCAACGGCAGCCGGCGGTCCGGGATACTGGTCCGCATGACACTGGACAGACGCGCCGAGCTGGGCGAATTCCTGCGATCCCGGCGGGCGCGGCTGCGGCCCGAGGAGCTGGGGCTGCCCGACTACGGGGGCCGGCGGCGCGTCCCCGGGCTGCGCAGGGAGGAGCTGGCCCTGCTCGCCGGGGTGAGCGTGGACCACTACGTGCGCCTGGAGCAGGGCCGCACCCTGCACTTCTCCGAGGAGGTGCTCGACGCGGTCGCCCGCGCCCTGCGGCTGGACGACGTGGAGCGCGAGCACCTCCACCGGCTGGCGCGGCCCTGGTCCGGGAGCGAGCGCGGGCCGGCGCAGCCCCAGCGGGTCCGGCCGGGACTGCGCCGCCTGCTGGACCTGGCCGACGGCGTGCCCGCGTACATCGTGGGCCGCGACACGGACGTCCTGGCCTGGAACCGGCTCGCCGCGGCACTGATCACCGACTTCGGCGCGCTGCCGCCGGAGCAGCGCAACCTGGCGCGGCTGGTGTTCCTCGACGAGGGGATGCGCGGCCTGTACGAGGACTGGCCGGGCAAGGCCGGTGACGTGGTCGCCTACCTGCGTCTCGACGCGGCCCGCCACCCGGACGACCCGCGGACCGCGGCGCTGCTGGACGAGCTGGCGGCGGCCAGCCCGGAGTTCCGGCGGGCGTGGGAGGAGCACCGGGTGAAGGACAAGACCCACGGGCGGTACGTCTACCTGCATCCCGTGGTGGGCCGGCTGGACCTCGGGTTCGAGACCATGCGGTTCCCGGACGACCCGGACCAGGCGCTGATCGCGCACACCGTGGAGCAGGGGTCGCCGTCGGAGACCGCCCTCCGGCTGCTGGCGGCCTGGGCCCGGGAGACCGTCCCCACCCCCTGACGCGCGGCTTCCGCCTCGCCTCCCGGCCGTCTCCGGACGCGCGGATGCCGGTCGTCTCCGGAGCGCCTCCCGGCCGTCTCCGGACACGCGGATGCCGCGTCTCGCCGGAGCGGGACGCGGCATCGGAGGCCGTGGGCCGGTGTGGCCGGCGAGCCGGTGAGGTCAGAGACCCGCGGCGGTGCGCAGGCTCTCGGCGCGGTCGGTGGACTCCCAGGAGAAGCCCTCGCGGCCGAAGTGGCCGTAGGCGGCCGTCTCGGAGTAGATCGGGCGCAGCAGGTCGAGGTCACGGATGATCGCGGCCGGACGCAGGTCGAACACCTGGAGGACGGCCTCCTGGATCTTCTCCACCGGCACCTTCTCGGTGCCGAAGCACTCGACGAACAGGCCGACCGGCTGGGCCTTGCCGATGGCGTAGGCGACCTGGACCTCGCAGCGGTCGGCCAGGCCGGCCGCCACGACGTTCTTGGCGACCCAGCGCATCGCGTAGGCGGCGGAGCGGTCGACCTTGGACGGGTCCTTGCCGGAGAAGGCGCCGCCACCGTGGCGGGCCATGCCGCCGTAGGTGTCGATGATGATCTTGCGGCCGGTGAGGCCGGCGTCACCCATCGGGCCGCCGATCTCGAAGCGGCCGGTCGGGTTGACGAGCAGGCGGTAGCCCTCGATGTCGATGTCGAGGCCCGCGAGCACGGGGTCGACCACGTGCTCCTTGATGTCGGGCGTCAGCATTTCCTTGAGGTCGATCTCGGCCGCGTGCTGCGTGGAGACCACCACGGTGTCGAGACGGACCGGCCGGTCGCCGTCGTACTCGATCGTGACCTGGGTCTTGCCGTCGGGACGCAGGTAGGGCACGGTGCCGGACTTGCGCACGTCGGCCAGGCGCTTGGCGAGCCGGTGGGCCAGCGTGATCGGCAGCGGCATCAGCTCGGGCGTCTCGCGGCAGGCGTAGCCGAACATGAGGCCCTGGTCGCCGGCGCCCTGGCGGTCGAGCTCGTCGGCGTCGCCGCTGACACGGTGCTCGTAGGCGTCGTCGACGCCCTGGGCGATGTCGGGCGACTGCGCGCCGATGGACACCGAGACGCCGCACGAGGCGCCGTCGAAGCCCTTGTGGGAGGCGTCGTAGCCGATCTCCAGAATCTTCTCCCGGATGACGCCGGGGATGTCGACGTAGGTCTCGGTCGTCACCTCGCCCGCGACGTGGACCTGGCCGGTGGTGATCAACGTCTCGACGGCGACCCGGCTCTTGGGGTCGTCCTTGAGCATGGTGTCGAGAATCGCGTCACTGATCTGGTCAGCGATCTTGTCCGGGTGGCCCTCGGTGACCGACTCCGAGGTGAACAGGCGGCGTGACAACTCAGTGGCTCCTCATGCAGCGGCTGCTGACGGATGTGCGGCTCCGGCTGCTGAACGGGCCAGGGCCTCGCCGAAGTCTAGCCCTACCGGCCGTCCGGTCGCGAAACCGCCACGCGAACAGGGACTTCACAAAAAGGGACTTTACAGATCGGGCAAGGGGTCGGGGGGCAACGTCTCGGGGGCGAACACCTCGGCGTCGGCCGCGGCGACGACGGCCGCGTACTCCTCGTCGAACTCGAAGGCCATGGACCCGAGCTCGATCACGGGCCCGGGAGCCTGCATGATCGGCCCGAGCCGGGTATGGCGGGGGAAGGCGGCGTAGACGGACACGGGTCGGTCGGTCCTGAGCATGCGGGTGGCGAGGACCGAGATGGCCCTGTCGGTGACGACGATGAGGAAGTTGGCGGCTCCGGGCGGGCCGATGGACAGCGCGGGGAAGACGTAGAGGATCTGCTCCTGGTCTCCCAGCAACGTCCTGCAACGATCCCTGACAGCGGAGCTCACCGGCATCGAGTCCCCCTTCGTGCCAAGTATCCGCAGCACCGGGGGGTGTAGCAACAGCCGATCCGGTAATCCACCGGTCCAGAAGAGGGCGCCCGGACGGGGTCAGGCGAGGCGGGCGGCGACCAGGTCCCAGACGGCGTCGGCGACGTCCTCCTTGGGCCCGCGCGGCACCTCGACCGGGTCTCCCCCGGCGACCAGCACCACGGCCGCGTTGTCGGGGGTGCCGAAGGCGAGGCCCGGGCCCACCTGGTTGACGACGAGCAGGTCGCAGCCCTTGCGGGCGAGCTTGGCCTGGCCGTTGGCGAGCACGTCGTGGGTCTCGGCGGCGAACCCGACGATCACCTCCGGGTACGGCGGGCGCTCCCCCGGCCCGGCTCCGGCGGGGGCCCCCGTGACGGCCCCGGTCCTGGCGCCGGCGACAGAGCCGGCCACGGTGCCGGTCACGGTGCCGGTGACAGCCCCCGTGACGGCGCCCACGGTGGCCGGGGTGGATCCGGCGGCTGAGCGGCGCAGCTCGCCCAGCTCGGCCAGGATGTCGGGGTTCTTGACCAGCGCGATCGGCTCCGGCTCCCCGTCCGTTTTCTTGATCTTGGAGTCCTGAGGGGCGGCGGGCCGGAAGTCGGCGACCGCCGCCGCCATGACCACCACATCGGCGGCGGGGGCGGCGTCGAGCACGGCGTCGCGCAGCTCGGCCGTGGACTCCACCCGCACCACCGTGGCGCCCGCGGGGTCGGGCAGGGAGACGTTGGCGGCGACCACGGTGACCTCGGCGCCCCGAGCGGCGGCCGTGCGGGCGAGGGCGTAGCCCTGGAGACCGGAGGAGCGGTTGCCGATGTAGCGGACCGGGTCGATGGCCTCGCGGGTGCCGCCGGCGGAGATCACCACCTTGCGCCCCGCCAGGTCGCGGGGGCGGCCGCGCAGCACGCGCAGGCACACCTGGAAGATCTCGGCCGGGTCGGGCAGGCGGCCGGGGCCGGTGTCGGCGCCGGTGAGCCGGCCCACGGCCGGGTCGATCACGATGGAGCCCCGCTCGCGCAGCGTCGCGACGTTGGCGCGGGTGGCGGGGTGCTGCCACATCTCGGTGTGCATCGCGGGGGCGAACACCACGGGGCACCGGGCGGTCAGCAGGGTGTTGGTGAGCAGGTCGCCGGCCAGCCCGTGGGCGGCCCTGGCGAGCACGTCGGCAGTCGCCGGCGCCACGACGACGAGGTCGGCGCCCTGTCCGATGCGGACGTGAGGCACCTCGTGGACGTCGTCCCACACCTCGGCCGACACCGGGTGGCCGGACAGGGCGGCCCAGGTGGGCTCGCCCACGAACCGCAGCGCCTCGCGGGTCGGCACGACCCGCACCTCATGCCCGGACTCGGTGAAGAGCCGGAGGAGCTCACACGCCTTGTAGGCCGCGATGCCGCCGCTGACGCCGAGGACGACCTTCATCGAAGGGGTCAGACCGCGCCTTCGATGGGCTCGGCGTTGAGCAGGCCCTCGGAGACCTCGCGCAGCGCGATGGACAGGGGCTTCTCCTGGGCGTGCGTCTCGACCAGCGGGCCGACGTACTCGAGCAGGCCCTCGCCGAGCTGCGAGTAGTAGGCGTTGATCTGGCGAGCGCGCTTGGCGCCCATGATCACCAGGGAGTACTTGCTGTCGACGATGTCGAGCAGCGCGTCGATCGGCGGGTTGGTGATGCCCTCGGCGACCGGAGCCGTGCCTGCCACGATTGTCAGACCTCTCGGTTGGTGGTTGTCGTGACCCCCAGAGGGTCGGTCATCAAATCTATCAGCCGATGGCACACGTCTTCGACATCCGTGTTCACCAGGGTGAGGTCGAACTCCTTCTCGGCCGCCATCTCGACCCGGCCGGCCTCCAGGCGGCGGGCGATGACGTCCTCGGGCTCGGTGCCGCGCCCGCGCAGCCGCTTCTCGAGCTCCTCCCAACTGGGCGGGGCGAGGAACACCAGCAGCGCGTCCGGCATGCTCCGCCGTACCTGCCTGGCGCCCTCCAGGTCGATCTCCAGCAGGGTGGGGACGCCCGCGGCGAGCCTCTCCAGCACGGCCGCGCGCGGCGTGCCGTAGCGGTTGCCCGCGAACTCCGCCCACTCCAGCAGCTCGCCGGCCTCGACGAGCCGGTCGAACTCGGGACCGTCGACGAAGAAGTAGTGGACCCCGTGCACCTCGCCGGGCCGGGGCCTGCGGGTGGTCACCGAGACCGACAGCCACACCTCGGGGTGTGCCCGCCGGATCTCGGCGACGACCGTGGACTTGCCGACGCCCGACGGCCCTGACAGGACCGTCAGACGTCTGTCACCGGAGGGGAGGAAGTCGACCTTCGTCCCGGCGCGGACGGCCTCGTGGGCCCTTGCATCGCCGGACCATGACCTCTCGGTCACCTTCCTACCCCCCGTCGAACCTGCGCTTTCGTGTGGAACAGAGACTAGCTCTCGTTGCCACCGAACTCGCGCTCGAGGGAAGCCCTCTGGTTCGCGCCGAGACCCCGCACGCGGCGGGACTCGGCGATGGCGAGCCGCTCCATGAGCTGCTTGGCGCGGACCTTGCCCACGCCGGGGAGCGATTCCAACAGAGCCGAGACCTTCATCTTGCCGATGACGTCGTCGGTCTGCCCATCCTTGAGCACCTCAGCCAGAGAAACCGCGCCGTGCTTGAGCCGGTTCTTGACCTCGGCACGCTCTTTACGGGCCTTGGCAGCCTTCTCCAGGGCTGCGGCGCGCTGCTCAGGGGTCAGGGGAGGAAGAGCCACGCCGGGTCACCTCGAATTTCTTGTCGACGTACTCGGACGGGAAGGGAAACTAGCTGGTCATCGACCCCTAAGCAACGCCAAGGCCAGTTTCTCTCCTGACAAAGTCAACTTCGTCACTTTGTGTGTCCATGACGCTACGGTGTGCTGACGAAATCGCCTTCACTTCCCGCTTCTCCCGACGCTTGGGAGGTCCGGCAACAAAGGGGACGATGATCGCATTCTCGGCGATCCTGGCGTCCGAAACCCCACGTCGAACGGCGTCCCAAACCTGTCGCAGTCGCGGTGCCGTGAGGCTTGTGCCATGATTTGATCTTGTTCGTGGGGACGCTCCCCGGCCCGGGGGACGACGGCTCCGCGCGGGCCCTGTCACGCCTTCGTGCGCGACGCGGCTCCACGCGGGTGCGCGACGTCCGGCAGGCCGCATCTCGCGGCGCGGCCTGCCGCCGGCGGGGCGGCCACCGGGGCTCGCGGGCGGCGCGCGAACGCTCCCCGCGGGACGCGGCCGGCACGCCCACGGGCGCCCTTGGGCTCGGGGCCCGCTCGGGCGCGCCCACGAGGGTCCTCGACGGCGCGGGAAGGCCTCCGGTGGCGCACGGGGCGGCCCGGAGGCACAGGCCCGCCCCGAACGGGCGCGGAGCTCGCGGAGGCAGACCCTGTGAGGTCGGGCCGCGAAAGTCGGGCCCGCGAAAGTGGCGCCCGTGCGGTCGGGCCCGCGAACGTGGAGGCCCGCGAGAATGGGGCCCGTGAAAGCCGGGCCCCCTGCGGTCAGGAGGGTGTGGTGCGGCGAAGGGCGGCGGCGATGGAGGCGGCGGCCGCGCCGGGGTCCGGGGCGGCCGTGATGGGGCGGCCGATCACCAGCAGGTCCGCGCCGTCCGCCAGCGCCTGCTCCGGCGTGGCCACCCGGGCCTGGTCCTGGACGTCCGCCCCCGCGGGCCGCACCCCCGGCGTGATGAGGGTGATGTCCGGCCCCACCTCCGCCCGGACGGCGGCGACCTCGTTGGGACTGCACACGAGGGCCGTGGCGCCCGCCTCGACCGACATGGCCGCGAGGCGGCGCACCGCGTCGTCCGCCGGGCCCTCCAGGCCGATGCGGGCCAGGTCGGCCTCGCTGAGTGAGGTGAGAACGGTCACGGAGGCGATCTGCGTGTGCGGGGCGGCCTCCACGGCCGCCTGGATCATCCTGGGGCCGCCCGCGGCGTGGACGGTCAGGATGGCCGGGCGCAGGCGGGAGACGGCCTTGGCGGCCCCGGCGACCGTGTTGGGGATGTCGTGCAGCTTCAGGTCGAGGAAGACGCGGACGCCGCTCGCCCCGCGCACGGACGCGATGACGTCCGGCCCGTAGCGCAGGTACAGCTCCAGGCCCACCTTGACGGTGCTGACATGCGGGGTCACCAGCGCGGCCCAGCGGGCGGCGGTCTCCAGGTCAGGGGCGTCGAGGGCGACGGCGATGGGTGCGGGCGTCACGGGGAGCTCTCCTCAGAGTCGACGGGCAGGTGCCGGGGAGCGCTCCCCGGCGGGCGGTGGGCCAGGCCGACGGCGTCGGCCAGCCGCTGGAAGCCGCGCGCCTGCAGCAGGTCCTCCAGCTCGCGCTCGATGCGCAGGCACGCGTACGGGTCGTGGAACAGCGCCGTGCCCACCCCGACGGCGCAGGCGCCCGCCAGGATGAGCTGGAAGGCGTCCTCGCCGCTCATGACGCCGCCGACGCCGATCAGCGGGACCCCGGGCAGCGCGGCGTGGACCTGCCACACGCACCGTACGGCCAGCGGCAGGATGGCGGGCCCCGACAGTCCTCCGGTGACGGCGGCCAGCGACGGCCGCAGCGCCATGGTGTCGATGGCCATGCCGAGCGGATTGTTGATCATGGACAGCGCGTCGGCCCCGGCGTCCACGCAGGCGCGGGCGACGGCCACGATGTCGGCCACGTCCGGGGCCAGCTTGGCCACCACCGGGACGTCGTAGCGCATGATGGAGCGCACCGAGGCGATCACCTCGGCCGCGGCGCCGCCCTCGCGGGCGAAGACCCGGCCGCGGTCCTCGATGTTGGGGCACGACAGGTTGACCTCCAGCGCGGTGACGCCGGGCGCGTCGGCGAGCCTGCGGGCCAGCTCGGAGTACTCGGCGACGGTGCCGCCGCCGATGGACACGATGGTCCTGATGCCGCGCTGGGCGAGCCAGGGCAGCTCGCGTTCGAGGAAGGCGTCGATGCCCGGCCCCTGGAGACCGACGGCGTTGAGCATGCCGGAGGCGGTCTCGGCCATGCGCGGCGTGGGGCGGCCGGCGCGCGGCGCCATCGTGATGGAGCGGGTGGTCAGCGCGCCCAGCCGGTGCAGGTCGAAGAACTGGGCCAGCTCGCGGCCGGAGGCGGCGCAGCCGGCGGCCGTGGTGACGGGGTTGGCGAGCTCCACGTGCGCGAGGAACGTGCGCATGTCGACGGGCATGTCAGCTCACCCCGGCCCGCGGGTGCACGAGGCGTCAGACGGCATGACGCGTACCGCCTCCGGGCGCGCCCAGGGCGTCGAACGGGATCGTTCCGACGTCCTCGAACCGCACCCGCTCCCCCCGGAACACCGGCCCCTCGGCGCAGGCGCGGACCATCCGGGTCACCCCGTCGTCGCCGATGATCGGCAGCACGCACGTCATGCAGACCCCGATCCCGCAGGCCATCGACTCCTCCACCGCCACCTGCACCGGGATGTCGAACTCCATCGCCACCGCCGTGACCGACCGCAGCGTGTCCATGGGGCCGCAGGCGTAGACGGCGTCGGCCCGGGTGTCGGCGATCACCGACGGCAGCGCGTCGGTGACCCTGCCGCGCAGCCCGAGCGAGCCGTCCTCGGTCGTGAGCGTGGTGGTGGCGGCCATGCGCCGGGCCCGCATGGCGCCGAACACGCGGTCGGCGCTCGCCCCGCCGAGCAGGAAGTCGACCCGGCAGCCGCGCTCCATGAGGGCGTCGGCCACCGGGAACAGCACCGCCGCGCCGTACTCGTCGCCGACGAGCACGCAGTGCACCGGGTCGCGCGGCAGCGGGAACGGCCGCCCGAGCGGCCCGACGAGGTCGAGCGTGTCGCGGGCGCGCCGCTCGGCCAGCCAGGCCGTGCCGGGGCCGCGCACGGTGAAGACGAGCTCCACCGTGCCGCCGTAGTCGGGCTTGACGTCGTGGACGGTGAAGGCACGCCGGGTGATCATGGACGTGCGGGACCCGCCCACGGCGACGGACACGAAGTGGCCGGGCCGGTGACGCTCGGCGATGCCGGGCGCCACCACCGTCAGCGCATGGTAGGCGTCGACCCGGCGCGTCGTCAGCACCGTGCCCGTCACCTGCACCGGAGTGCCGGCCAGTCTCCTTCACCTCCCGTGAGGCGCCCCGGGGCCGTGCTAGCCCCGCAGCGCCTGCGCGTGCTCCTGGAGGGACCGTACGCCCACATCACCCCGCACGATGGCCTGGATGCCCGCGGCGGCCGCCGCGAGTCCCGAGACCGTGGTGATGCACGGGACGCCGCGCAGCACCGCGGCGGTGCGGATGTCGTAGCCGTCGAGGCGCGGGCCGGACTGTCCCGGGCTGCCGAACGGCGTGTTGACGATCAGGTCGACCTCGCCGTCGAGGATGCACTGCACGATCGTCGGCTCACCTCCGGGCCCGGGCCCCTCGCTGTGCTTGCGCACGATCTTGGCATGGACGCCGTTGCGGCGCAGCACCTCGGCCGTGCCCTCGGTGGCGAGGATCTCGAAGCCGAGGTCGGCCAGCGCCCGCACCGGGAAGATCATCGCACGCTTGTCGCGGTTGGCCACGGACACGAACGCGCGTCCCTTGGTGGGCAGCTCGCCGTAGGCGCCGGCCTGGGACTTGGCGTAGGCGACGCCGAAGAACTCGTCGATGCCCATGACCTCGCCGGTGGAGCGCATCTCGGGCCCGAGCACGATGTCGACGCCGCGGAAGCGGTTGAAGGGCAGCACCGCCTCCTTGACCGCGATGGACGCCTCCATCGGCAGCGTGCCGCCGTCGCCGGTGGCGGGCAGCATGCCCTCCTCGCGCAGCGAGGCGACGGACGCGCCGAGCATCACCCGGGCCGCCGCCTTGGCCAGCGGCACCGCGGTCGCCTTGGACACGAACGGCACGGTACGGCTGGCGCGCGGGTTGGCCTCCAGGACGTACAGGACGCCGGCCGACATCGCGTACTGGACGTTGAGCAGGCCGCGCACGCCGACGCCGCGGGCGATGTCCTCGGTGGCGGAGCGGATGCGCTTGATGTCGTGGCTGCCGAGCGTGATGGGCGGCAGGGCGCACGCCGAGTCGCCGGAGTGGATGCCAGCCTCCTCGATGTGCTCCATGACGCCGCCGAGGTAGAGCTCCTCGCCGTCGTACAGCGCGTCCACGTCGATCTCGATGGCCTCGTCGAGGAACTTGTCGACCAGCACCGGGTGGCCGCCCTCCTGGGCCGCCATGTAGCCGCTCAGCGTCTCGTCGTCGTAGACGATGGCCATGCCGGCGCCGCCCAGCACGTACGAGGGCCGCACGAGCACGGGGTAGCCGATCTCGGCGGCCACGGCCAGCGCCCCGGCGACGGTGGTGGCGGTGCCGTGCTTGGGCGCGGGCAGCCCGGCCTCGGCCAGCACGCGGCCGAACGCGCCCCGCTCCTCGGCCAGGTGGATCGACTCGGGCGTGGTGCCGACGACGGGCACGCCCGCGTCCTTGAGCGCCTGGGCCAGGCCGAGCGGCGTCTGCCCGCCGAGCTGCACGATGACGCCCACGACGGGGCCGGTCTGCTGCTCGGCGTGGACGACCTCCAGGACGTCCTCCAGGGTGAGCGGCTCGAAGTAGAGCCGGTCGGAGGTGTCGTAGTCGGTCGAGACGGTCTCGGGGTTGCAGTTGACCATGACGGTCTCGAACCCGGCCCGCGACAGCTCGAAGGAGGCGTGCACGCACGCGTAGTCGAACTCGATGCCCTGCCCGATGCGGTTGGGGCCGGAGCCGAGGATGATGACCTTCTCCCGCTCGCCGGGCGGGACCTCGCTCTCCTCGTCGTAGGTGGAGTAGAGGTACGGGGTCTTGGCGGCGAACTCGGCGGCGCACGTGTCGACCGTGTTGTAGACCGGCCGGACGCCGAGGGCGTGGCGCAGGTCGCGCACGCGGGCCTCGCCCACGCCGCGGATCTCGCCGATCTGCGCGTCGCTGAAGCCGTGGCGCTTGGCCCGCTCCAGCACGCCGGGGGTCAGCTCGGGAGCCGCGCCGAGCGCGGCGGCCTCCTCGTGCAGCAGGAAGAGCTGGTCGATGAACCACGGGTCGACGTTGGTCGCCGCGTAGAGCTCCTCGGCGGTGGCGCCGGCCCGGATGGCCTGCTGCATGGTGCGCAGCCGGCCGTCGTGCGGGACGCGGCACTCGGCCAGCAGCTCCTCCTTGGGCGCCACCTCGTCGCCGGGCGCCCAGGAGAACGACGATCCGGACTTCTCCAGCGACCGCAGCGCCTTCTGCAGCGCCTCGGGGAAGGAGCGGCCGATGGCCATGGCCTCGCCCACCGACTTCATGTGGGTGGTCAGGGTCCGGTCGGCGCCGCGGAACTTCTCGAAGGCGAAGCGCGGCACCTTGACCACGATGTAGTCGAGGGTCGGCTCGAAGGAGGCCGGGGTCTCGCGGGTGATGTCGTTGGGGATCTCGTCGAGCGTGTAGCCGATGGCCAGCTTGGCGGCGATCTTCGCGATGGGGAAGCCGGTCGCCTTGGAGGCCAGCGCGGAGGAGCGCGACACGCGCGGGTTCATCTCGATGACGATCATGCGGCCGGTGCTCGGGTCCACCGCGAACTGGATGTTGCAGCCGCCGGTGTCGACGCCGACCTCGCGGATGACCGCGATGGCCACGTCGCGCATGTTCTGGTACTCGCGGTCGGTCAGGGTCAGCGCGGGCGCGACGGTGACGCTGTCGCCGGTGTGGACGCCCATCGGGTCGATGTTCTCGATGGAGCACACGATGACGACGTTGTCGGCCTTGTCGCGCATGACCTCCAGCTCGTACTCCTTCCAGCCGAGGATGGACTCCTCCAGGAGCACCTCGGTGGTCGGGGACGCGTCGAGGCCGGCGCCGGCGATGCGCCGCAGGTCGCTCTCGTCGTAGGCGAAGCCGGAGCCGACGCCGCCCATGGTGAACGACGGCCGCACCACCAGCGGGTAGCCCAGCTCGCCCACGGCGGCCAGGCACTCGTCCATGGTGTGGCAGATGACCGAGCGGGCCGACTCGGCGTTGAGGCCGTGCTCGCGGGCGACCTTGGCGACGATCTCCTTGAACCGCTCGCGGTTCTCGCCGGCCTGGATGGCGTCGAAGTCCGCGCCGATCAGCTCGACCTCGTAGCGCTCCAGCACGCCCGACTCGTGCAGCGCGACCGCGGTGTTGAGCGCGGTCTGGCCGCCCAGCGTCGGCAGCAGCGCGTCGGGCCGCTCCTTGGCGATGATCTTCTCGACGTACTCGGGAGTGATCGGCTCGACGTAGGTGGCGTCGGCGAACTCCGGGTCCGTCATGATCGTCGCGGGGTTGCTGTTGACCAGGATCACCCGGAAGCCCTCGGCCCGCAGCACGCGGCAGGCCTGGGTGCCGGAATAGTCGAACTCGCACGCCTGCCCGATGACGATCGGCCCGGAGCCGATCACCAGGACCGACCTGATGTCCTCACGCTTGGGCACGGTTCATGACCTCGCAGAACTCGTCGAAGAGATAGGCGGCGTCGTGGGGGCCGGCCGCGGCCTCCGGGTGGTACTGGACGCTGAAGGCGCGGCCGTCGAGCAGCCGCAGGCCCTCGACGCAGCGGTCGTTCAGATTGACGTGGCTGACCTCGGCCCGGCCGAACGGCGTGTCGAAGGGCCCGTCGAGCGGCGCGTCCACGGCGAACCCGTGGTTGTGCGCGGAGATCTCCACCTTGCCCGTGCGGACGTCCTGGACGGGCTGGTTGACCCCGCGGTGGCCGTAGCGCAGCTTGTACGTGGACAGGCCCAGGGCCCGGCCGAACAGCTGGTTGCCGAAGCAGATGCCGAAGAACGGGGTGCCGCTCGACAGGACCTCGCGCAGCGGCTCGACGTCGGCCGTGGCCGGGTCGCCGGGGCCGTTGGAGAAGAACACGCCGTCCGGCCGCAGGCCGAGGATCTGCTCGGCGGTGGCGGTGGCGGGCAGCACGTGCACCTCGCAGCCGCGCTCGGCCATGCGGTGCGGGGTCATGCCCTTGATGCCGAGGTCCACGGCCGCGACCGTGTACCGCTTGGCGCCGACGGCCGGCACGACGTACGGCTCGGCGGTGGCCACCTCGGCGGCCAGGTCGGCGCCCTCCATGGCGGGCGCCGAGCGCACGCGCTCGACCAGCGCCTCCACCGGCTCGGCCGGCGCGGTGAAGATGCCGGCGCGCATGGCGCCGCGCTCGCGCAGGTGGCGGGTCAGGGCGCGGGTGCCGGTGATGGCGATGCCGACGACGCCCTGCTCCTTGAGGTAGTCGTCGAGCGAGCGGTTGGCCCGCCAGCTGGAGACGACGCGGGACGGCTCGCGCACGACGTAGCCGGCCACCCAGACGCGGCCCGACTCGGGGTCCTCGTCGTTGACGCCGGTGTTGCCGATGTGCGGGGCCGTCATGGCGACGATCTGCCGATGGTAGGACGGGTCGGTCAGGGTCTCCTGGTAGCCGGTCATGCCGGTGTTGAAGACCATCTCGCCGAACGTCTCGCCCTCGGCGCCGTAGGGGGTCCCGTGGAAGACGCGGCCGTCTTCCAGTACGAGCACCGCTTGTGTCACGTCAACTTCCCTTCGAGGACGGTGGGCGTACCGCGCAGGAACGTCGCCACCACGCGGCCGGGCAGCGTCATGCCCTCGTACGGTGTGTTCCTGCTCTTGGAGGCGTAGGCCGCCGGGTCGACCGGGGTGCGGGCGGACGGGTCGTAGAGGGTGATGTTGGCCGGGGCGCCCGCCGCCAGGGGACGGCCGTGGCCGGGCAGGCGGCCGATCCGCGCCGGGGCGGCCGACATGCGGTCCGCGACGCCGGCCCAGTCGAGCAGCCCGGTGTCGACCATGGCCTCCTGGACCACGCTGAGCGCCGTCTCCAGGCCGATCATGCCCATGGCCGCGGCCGACCACTCGGTCTCCTTGTCCTCGACCGGGTGGGGGGCGTGGTCGGTGGCGACGACGTCGATCGTGCCGTCGGCCAGCGCGGCCCGCAGCGCCTCCACGTCGGCGCGGGTGCGCAGCGGCGGGTTGACCTTGTAGATGGGGTTGTAGGCGCCCACCGGGGAGTCCTCGACCAGGTCGTCGGTGAGGAGCAGGTGGTGCGGGGTCACCTCGGCCGTGACGTTCCAGCCCTTGGACTTGGCCCAGCGGATGATCTCGACCGAGCCGGCGGTGGAGACGTGGCACACGTGCAGGCGGGAGCCGACGTGCGCGGCCAGCAGGCAGTCGCGGGCGATGACCGCCTCCTCCGCGACCGCGGGCCAGCCGGTCAGGCCGAGCCGGCCGGAGACGACGCCCTCGTTCATCTGGGCGCCCTCGGTCAGCCGCGGCTCCTGGGCGTGCTGGGCGACGACGCCGTCGAACGCCTTGACGTACTCCAGGGCGCGCCGCATGAGCACGGCGTCGCCGACGCACTTGCCGTCGTCGGAGAAGACGCGGACCTGGGCCGCGGAGTCGGCCATCGCGCCGAGCTCGGCGAGCTGCCGGCCCTCCAGGCCGACGGTCACGGCGCCGACCGGCTGCACGTCGCAGTGGCCGTGCTCGCGGCCGAGCCGCCACACCTGCTCGACCACGCCGGCGGTGTCGGCGACGGGCGAGGTGTTGGCCATGGCGTGGACGGCGGTGTAGCCGCCGCGGGCGGCGGCCTGGGTGCCGGTCAGGACCGTCTCGGCGTCCTCCCGGCCGGGCTCGCGCAGGTGGGTGTGCAGGTCCACCAGGCCGGGCAGGGCGATCGCGCCGCCGCCGTCGACGACCTCGTCACCGGCGCCGCCGGTCAGGCCCGGGCCGATCTCGGCGATGAGGCCGTCCTCGACACGGATGTCCACGGGCTCTCCGCCGAGAACCCGCACATTTTTAATGATCATGCTACGGTCTCTCCCCCGAGCAGCAGGTACAGGACGGCCATGCGGATGGTCACACCGTTGGCGACCTGCTCGACGATGGTCGAGCGCGGGGAGTCGGCCACCTCGGCGGCGATCTCCATGCCCCGGTTCATCGGGCCGGGGTGCATCACGATGGCGTCGTCGGGCATCTTGGCGAACCGGTCGCGGTCCAGGCCGTAGCGGCGGGAGTACTCGCGCTCGCTCGGGAAGTAGGCGGCGTTCATCCGCTCCTTCTGCACGCGCAGCATCATCACCGCGTCGGACTTCGGCAGCACCGCGTCGAGGTCGTAGGAGACCTCGCACGGCCACGTGCCGACCGAGACCGGCAGCAGCGTGGGCGGCGCGACCAGCGTGACGTCGGCGCCGAGCGTGGCCAGCAGCAGCACGTTGGAGCGGGCGACCCGGCTGTGCAGGACGTCGCCGACGATCGTGATGCGGCGCCCGTCAAGGCCGCCCAGGCGGCGGCGCATCGAGAACGCGTCGAGCAGCGCCTGCGTGGGGTGCTCGTGGGTGCCGTCGCCGGCGTTGACGACGCTGCCGCGCACCCAGGTGGCCAGACGGTGCGGCGCGCCCGAGGAGCCGTGCCGGATGACGACCGCGTCGGCGCCCATGGCCTCCAGGGTGAGCGCGGTGTCCTTGAGCGACTCGCCCTTGGAGACGCTGGACCCCTTGGCCGAGAAGTTGATCACGTCGGCCGACAGGCGCTTGGCCGCGGCCTCGAACGAGATGCGCGTACGGGTGGAGTCCTCGAAGAACAGGTTGACCACCGTGCGGCCGCGCAGCGTGGGCAGCTTCTTGATGGAACGTTCCGAGACCCTCGCCAGCTCCTCGGCGGTGTCGAGGATGAGCAGCGCGTCGTCCTTGGTGAGGTCGCCGGCGGAGATGAGGTGGCGGTTCACTTGGCGTCCTCCTTGATGAG
Organism: Nonomuraea sp. 3-1Str; assembly: GCF_031570565.1. NCBI lineage: Bacteria > Bacillati > Actinomycetota > Actinomycetes > Streptosporangiales > Streptosporangiaceae > Nonomuraea > Nonomuraea sp. 3-1Str. The sequence continues at coordinate 82,916 of NZ_JALHBK010000027.1, read as the reverse complement.
CAGCACGGCCTCGCGCCCGTCGATCTCCTCCAGGTAGACCTTGACCTTCTCGCTCTTCGCGGTCGGCAGGTTCTTGCCGACGTAGTCGGCGCGGATCGGCAGCTCCCGGTGTCCCCGGTCGACCAGCGTGGCGAGCTGCACCGAGGTCGGCCGGCCGAGGTCGTTGAGCGCGTCGAGGGCGGCGCGCACGGTGCGGCCGGAGTAGAGGACGTCGTCGACGAGCACGACGGTCTTGCCGTCGACGCCGTCGGGGGGCAGCTCGGTGTGGCCGAGCGGGCGGGCGGGCTTGAGCCGCAGGTCGTCGCGGTACATCGTGATGTCGATCGAGCCGACGGGGATCTTGACCCCTTCGAACTGCTCGATGCGGTCGCCGAGCCGGCGGGCCAGGGTGGCGCCGCGGGTCGGGATGCCGAGGAGGACGACTTCGCCGGCGCCCTTGGTGCGCTCGAGGATCTCGTGCGCGATGCGGGTCAGCGCCCGATGGATGTCCGGGCCCTCGAGGACGGCCCTGGATTCGGACATGGGAGATTCACCACCTTTCCCGCCTCACGGGACGGGTCTTAAAGGGTGTTGGTCGCACCCACAGTACCAGGGGCTACCAGCCACAACGGGGGGACCCCGCCCGCGTGACACGCGCTCCTCGGGGGATAGACAGACAATGACGTTCCATGTCGATTCCGAGGTGGGCAGGCTCCGTCAGGTCCTGTTGCACAAGCCGGACCTGGCCCTCAAGCGGCTCACGCCCACCAACAAGGACGATTTCCTGTTCGACGACGTCCTGTGGGTGCAGCGGGCGATGGAGGAGCACGAGGAGTTCCAGCGGGTGCTGCGCGGCCGCGGCGTCGAGGTGCACATCCTGGCCGACCTGTTGCGGGAGACCGTCGAGATCCCCGAGGCGCGCAAGCACATCCTCGACGCGATCGTGGACGAGCGGTTCATGGGCCCGCTGGCGGTGGACGACGTGCGCAACACGCTCGACGCGATGGACTCCGAGACCCTGCAGACGTACCTGACGGGCGGCATCACCAAGCGGGAGCTGGCGGAGCTGGACTGCGACCCCAAGTCGGTGGCCTACCACGCGCTCCCCTACGACGGCTTCGTCCTGCCCCCGCTGCCCAACCACCTGTTCACCCGCGACACCTCCTGCTGGGTGTACGACGGCGTCTCCATCAACGCGATGCGCAAGAAGGCCCGCATGCGCGAGACCGTGAACATGGAGGCCGTCTACCAGTTCCATCCCACGTTCGCCGACGGTTTCGGCAAGCCGCAGAAGGGCGGCTTCCACGTCTGGCTGCCCGGCCACGCGATCGCGCCGGCCACGCTGGAGGGCGGGGACGTGCTCGTCATCGGCCGCGGCGCCGTGCTCGTCGGGATGAGCGAGCGCACCCGGCCGCAGGCTGTCGAGATGTTCGCGCAGCGGCTGTTCCAGGCCGGGTCGGTGCGCACGATCGTGGCGCTGGACATGCCGAAGGCGCGCGCCTTCATGCACCTCGACACCGTCATGACCATGGTGGACGTGGGCGTGTTCACCAAGTACGCCGGGCTCGGCATGCTGCCGTCGTACACGATCGAGCCGGGCGACACCGAGAAGGAGCTGAAGGTCACCGACCATCCGCCCGAGGACATGCACCGCGCCATCGGCCGCGCGCTCGGCCTCGACGACATCGAGGTGCTCACGCCCACGCAGGACGTCTACGCCGCCGAGCGCGAGCAGTGGGACGACGGCTGCAACGCGCTGGCCGTCGAGCCCGGCGTGGTCATCGCCTACGAGCGCAACACCACGACCAACAACTTCCTGCGCGACAACGGCATCGAGGTCATCACGATCCCCGGCAGCGAGCTCGGCCGGGGCCGCGGCGGCCCCCGCTGCATGAGCTGCCCGATCGAGCGCGACGGCATCTGAGCGGGACTGCTTCTTCGAGCGGGACTGCTTCTTCGGTGGGATGGGGAGGGACCGTATGCGGGTCATCGTCGCGCTGGGCGGCAACGCGGTGCTCCAGCGGCAGCAGCAGCCGGACGCGCACACGCAGGTCGCCAACGTGGCCTCGTCCGTTCGGACGCTGGCCAAGCTGGCCGAGCGGCACGAGCTGGTCATCACGCACGGGAACGGCCCCCAGATCGGCCTGCTCGCCCTGGAGAGCGCCGCCGACCAGCACCTGACCAGGCCGTACCCCTTCGACGCGCTCGGCGCGCAGACCCAGGGCATGATCGGCTACTGGATGCTGCAGGCCCTGCAGAACGCGCTGCCCGGCCGCCAGGTCCTCGCCATGGTCACGCAGACGCTGGTGTCGGCGGTCGACCCGGCCTTCGACGACCCGACCAAGTTCGTCGGCCAGGTCTACGACCGCGAGGAGGCGGGGAAGCTGGCCGCCGAGTACGGCTGGACCGTCAAGCAGGACGGGGACTACTGGCGGCGCGTCGTCCCCTCCCCCGCGCCGCAGCGGGTCGTGGAGACCCGGCTCATCCGCCGGTTGCTGCGCGAGGAAGTCGTCGTGATCTGCGCGGGAGGCGGCGGCGTGCCGGTCATCCGCGACGAGCACGGCCGGCTGTCGGGCGTCGAGGCCGTCATCGACAAGGACGCGACCGCCTCGATGCTGGCCGAGGCGCTCGAGTGCGACGCGTTCCTCATCCTCACCGACGTGCCGCGCGTCATGCGCGGCTTCGGCACCCCCGGGCAGAGCGAGATTGGCCACACCACCCCCCACGAGCTGCGCGCCCTCGACTTCCCGGCCGGCTCCATGGGGCCGAAGGTCGAGGCCGTGTGCCGGTTCGTCGAGACGACGGGCGACATGGCCGCCATCGGCCGGCTCGACCAGGCGGAGCAGATCCTGGAGGGCTCCGCGGGCACCATCGTCACGCCCAACGCCCGCTGGCCCCTGACGAGCACGCTCTAGGCGCGGCTCCAGGTTCGGCTCTAGGTCCGAAGGAGGTTCCCGGTGACACTGGCCCAACGGCTCTTCCGCACCAAGCCGACCGCGCAGATCGTCGCGGAGGGCGGCCGGGGTGAGGGCGGCGAGCTGCGCCGCACCATGTCCCTGTGGCAGCTCACGCTCTTCAGCGTCGGCGCCACGCTCGGCACGGGCATCTTCGTCATCCTCGGCCAGGCCGTGCCCAAGGCCGGTCCGGCGGTGGTGCTGTCCTTCGTGCTCGCCGCCATCACCGCCCTGTTCTCGGCGCTGTCGTACGCCGAACTCGCCGGCACCATCCCGGTGTCCGGCTCGTCCTACTCCTACGCGTACGCGACGCTGGGCGAGCTGATCGCCTGGGTGTGCGGCTGGTGCCTCATGCTGGAGTACGCCGTCTCGGTGGCGGCGGTGGCCGTCGGCTGGGGGCAGTACCTCAACTCGTTCCTGCACGGCCTGTTCGGGTGGCAGCTGCCCGCCGCGATCATCGGCTCGCCCGGCCAGGACGGCGGCGTCATCAACCTGCCGGCCATCCTCATCGTCGTGCTCGCCACCTGGGTGCTGCTGTACGGGGCCTCCGAGAGCGCGACGGCCAACGCCGTGTTCGTCATCATCAAGATCGTCGTGCTGGCGTTCTTCTGCGTGGTGGCGTTCTCGGCGTTCGAGGCGCGCAACTTCACGCCGTTCGCGCCGCTGGGCGTGGCCGGCATCACCGCCGCCGCCTCGCAGGTGTTCTTCTCCTACATCGGCTTCGACGCCGCCTCCACGGCCGGCGAGGAGGCCAAGAACCCCAGGCGTGACCTACCGCTGGCGATCATCCTGTCGCTGGTCATCGTGACGGTCCTGTACGTGCTCGTCGCCGCCGCCGCGGTGGGGGCCATGCCGTGGACCCGGTTCAACCCGGAGAGCACCGAGGCGAGCCTGGCGCAGGTGGCCGACCTCGCCACCGGCTCCACCTGGGCCGGGATCATCATCTCCTTCGGCGCGGTCATCGCCATCGCCAGCGTCGTGCTGACCGTCATCTACGGCCAGACCCGCATCCTGTTCGCCATGTCCCGTGACGGGCTCATCCCCCACGTGTTCCAGAAGGTCAACCCGCGCCACCAGGTGCCGGTCGCCAACACGCTGATCGTCGCGGCGTTCATCTCGGTGCTCGCCGGGTTCGTCCCGCTCGGGCAGCTCGCGGAGGCCACCAGCATCGGCACGCTGTTCGCGTTCCTCATCGTGAACGTGGGCGTCCTCGTCCTCCGCTACCGCAGCCCCGAGCTGCCCCGCAGCTTCCGCACGCCGCTCTTCCCGGTCACGCCGGTGCTCGGGGCGATCTTCTGCGCCATCGTGATGGCCGGGCTCGCGGGCGTCACGTGGATCGCGTTCGGGCTGTGGATGCTGGCCGGCCTGGCCGGATACTTCTTGTACGGCTTCCGCAAGTCGCGGCTGAACGCCGAGGTGGTCTGATGCGGTTCGACAACATTCTCGCCGGAGCCATTCCCGAGCCGAGGGGCCGCGACGGGATCGTCCTGGCGGCGCTCCTGGCCAAGCAGGCCGGGGGGCGCCTCACGGTGGCGACCGTGCAGCCGCCGGCTTGGACCACGCCCGGACCGGCGCGGGCGGAGGAGACCGCCTGGCGCGCCTACCTGGAGGAGCAGGCCGAGAGCACGCTCACCCAGGCCCGGCAGATCGTGGGCGACGACGCCGACTACGTGATCCACATGCACAAGGGCAGCGGGCGCGGGCTGGTGGAGCTGGCCCGCAGGCGCGGGGCGGACGTCGTCGTGATCGGCTCGGCGCCGGGCGGCGGCAAGGGCCGCATCGAGATCGGCAGCACCGCCGACCAGCTGCTGCACTCCTCCTCGGTGCCGGTGCTGCTGGCCCCGCGCGGCTTCGCGGACGAGCCGCCGGGCGCCTTCGAGCGCATCACGGTCGCCTACCGGCGCGGCCCGTCCGCCGACGCGGCGGTCGTCTCGGCCGCCCGGGCGGCGGCCGCTCTGGAGGTGCCGCTGCGGCTGGTGACGCTGGTCGTCAGCAGCGGCAGGCGGGTCGAGGTCGAGGAGCGGATGCTCGAACGGCTGCGCGACCAGACGGCGGCCGACCTCAGGGCGGCGGCCCGGGGGCACCGGCGGCGGCTGGAGGTGGAGGTCGAGGTGCTGGAGGGGCGGAACGTGGGCCAGGCGCTCGCCACCGCGTCCTGGGTGAGCGGGGAGCTGCTCCTGTGCGCGTCGAGCACGGGTGGGCCGCTGCGCCGCGTCTTCCTCGGTGACACCTCCGTCAAGATCGTCCGGGCGGCCACGTGCCCTGTGATGATCCTCACTCGGCAGCCGTGAAACGGAAATCTCGTACTCGACAAATCGTGACGAAGTACCGTTATTGCCGGGACAACTGGGACTAATGTGGCGTAGCCTCCCGGATCGGATTCGGCATCTTTTTTCCAATCAGCTTGACCTTAGGCGTCCTCCCCTTTACCGTCACTGTGCGTAACCACACCTCGCGGCGTTTTGGGGGTAAACCCAAGGCCATGGCTACCGATGGTGCCGTATTCAGCACCAGACCCCCGGTGGCTTCGGCGTTCACCGCGAGGGAGCACAATCTACTGATAGCGATACATACGAGAGCCGGGGGGCCACACGATGCCGTCTGAGTACGCGAAGTCGCTGGGTGCACGACTGCGCGCCATCCGCACCCAGCAGGGTCTGTCCCTGCACGGGGTCGAGGAGAAGTCGCGTGGCAGGTGGAAGGCCGTGGTCGTGGGCTCGTACGAGCGTGGCGACCGCGCGGTCACGGTGCAGAAGCTTGCCGAGCTTGCCGACTTCTACGGGGTGCCCGTCTCCGAGCTCCTGCCGGGCGGTGCCGCGCCCAGCCCGCTCGGGCCGACCCCGAAGCTTGTGATCGACCTGGAGCGGCTGGCCACGCTGCCCAAGGAGAAGGCCGGAGCGCTCGCCCGCTACGCCGCCACCATCCAGAGCCAGCGTGGCGACTACAACGGCAAGGTGCTGTCGATCCGCCAGGAGGATCTGCGCTCCCTGGCCGTGATCTATGACAAGTCGCCCAGCGAGCTGACGGAGGAGCTCATCAGCTGGGGTGTCCTCGACGCGGAGGCCCGCCGGGCGGTCGAGTCGTTCTGACCCCGCCGGACCCGGGCCCGGCCCCACCGGCACCTGGCCCCACCGGCTCCCGCTCGGTCGGCTCCCGTTCCGGGGGCGATGTCCTCACCTGAGGGGCGCGCACCGCACTGCGCGCCCCTCAGGCGTGTCCGGCCCCAGTTCTGACGTACGGCTGCGTGCGCTTCGGGGCCGCCTGCGCTTCTTGGGCCGCCTGCGCTTCGGGGCCGCGGGCTGTTCCTGGCGTGCACTCGGGTGGGGCCGCGCGCTCGGCGTGCACGGGGGAGGCCGCGTACGCGTGGAAGCCGCGTGCGGGCTGCCTGGGCTTCGGGCGTACGCGGGGAAGCCGCGTGCGGGCCGGGTGGCGCTTCGGGGCGGGAGCGTGGGGCCGCCGGCGCTCGTGGGCCGGGCACCGGGAGGCCGCGTGCGGGTGGGCCGCCGCGCTTCGAGGGCGGCGGTGCGGGGGCCGTGTGCCGGCTCGGGCGAGGGGGACCCGCTGTGACGCTTCTCGTTCGCAGCGCTCCGGCAAGCTGGGCGCCGACGCGGGCATGAGCCAGAATCGCCCGCCGCGCGTGAGGGGCCCCCGGAGGTGACCGGGCGAGGCGACGCGTGCCGCGAGGGGGCGTGGCTCGCCATCTGACCGGGATGCTGCGCGCGCCCGGCGAGAGGGGCGCTAGAAGAGGGTCGGGCCCTGGGGCGGTGGGGTGCGGCGGCGGGTCACCCGGCCAAAGGAACGTCGACGGGCAACTGGGGTTGGGTAGGGACCCCCAGGCTCTCCTCCACTCGCGTCACAAAGGTGTCGGCCTCGGACAGCAGCTCGTCGGCGTCGGCCGCGGAGACGCCGCGGACCATGCCCGCCTCGGCGGCGGCGCGCTTGGCGGCGCTCACCTCGAAGTAGGCGGCCCACTCGGCGAGCTCGGGCTCCGCCTCGGGCAGCAGCTCCCACGCGCTGCGCAGGCGGCGCCTGCGGCCCTCCATCGGCCGGGGCCGGGCGGCCAGGATCGCGGCGGCCGCTCGGAGCGCCGCCAGGTGTGCTGCCACATATCGGGATGCCGGGGTGCGCGCGACCGTCGCCTCCGCCAGGCAGGAACGGGAATCCGTCAGGTGCGCCCGAACGGCGGGCGACAGCCTGGGACCCTGCGGGTCTCTTGACTGTGGTGCCATGTGCACGCCTCCTTGGGGTCGTGGGCGGCTGCCGGCGTCACCACCGGTGAAGCCAGAATCGCAGGCGCCACCGACAATTCCGCCGGGCGGGCCGGACGAGAAGCTTCCCCTCTCCCCGTCCGGCCAGGACGCGCCCCGACTCGTCTCCGCCGACGACGAGGACACGCCCTTCGCCCGTGGAGCCTGACCGCGGGTCCCGCTTGGGGGAAGCGTGGCCCGCGACCAGGTCCTTCGACGTGAGCCGCGAGCCTCACGCCACTACGTCGAACATAATTTCGATCACGCTCGGTGTCAACCCGTTTCAGAACACAGGTTCGATCGGCATGTCGGAAAGGGACTCTCGACGCACCCCTCGCGCGGCGTCAGGGGGTGACCGACAGCGCTCCCGACGGGCACAGGGTCACCGCGCGCCTGACCGCCTCCTCCAGCTCCTCGGGGGGCGCCGTCTCCAGGAGGACCACCGTGCCGTCCTCGTCGCTCTGGTCGAAGACCTGGGGCACCGTGAGCGCGCACATGCCCGCCCCGATGCACACGGTCGTGTCTGCCTTGATCTCCATGATGATCTCCCTACCACGTGACGGGGAGGCGGTGCACCCCGTAGATGCTCATGTCCGTCCGCATCGGCACCTCCTCCGGCGGCACGGCCAGGCGCAGCCCGGGGAAGCGGCGCAGCAGCGCCCGGTAGCCGATGCGCATCTCGATCCGGGCGAGCTGCTGCCCGAGGCACTGGTGGATGCCGTGCCCGAAGGTCAGGTGGCCGCCGGCGGGCCGAGTCACGTCGAGCGTATCCCCGCCGGGGAAGCGGGCGGAGTCGCGGTTGGCGACCGGCAGGGACAGGGCGACCGACTGGCCCTTCGCGATGGCGACGCCCTCGACCTCGACGTCCTCCAGCGCGGTGCGGATCGGGCCGATGTGGATGATCGTGAGGTAGCGCAGCAGTTCCTCGACGCCGTTGTCCACCACGGAGGGGTCGTCGCGCATGGCGGCGAGCTGGTCCGGGTTGCGCAGCAGCGCGTACGTGCCTAGCCCGAGCATGTTGGCGGTCGTCTCGTGCCCCGCCACGAGCAGCAGGAACGCGACGCCGGTCAGCTCGTCGTCGGCCAGCTCCCCGCCCTGGGCGAGGCCGCTGATCAGGTCGTCGCGCGGCTCGGCGCGCCTGCGCCGGATGAGCTCGCCGAGGTAGGAAGTCATGCTGGTCATGGCATCCATGACCTCCGCCGCCCCGCTCTCCAGGGCGAGCAGCGCCTTCGAGTCGCGCTGGAAGCGCTCCCTGTCCCCGTACGGCACGCCGAGCAGCTCGCAGATCACCAGCGACGGGATGGGCAGGGCGAACTGCTCGACCAGGTCGGCGGGCTTTCCCGCGGCCTCCATGGCGTCGAGGCGGGCGTGGGTGATCTCCTCGATGCGGGGTTCGAGCTGCTTCATCCGGCGGACGGTGAACTGGCCGGTGAGCAGCTTGCGGTAGCGGGTGTGCTCGGGCGCGTCCATGCGCAGGAAGAACCCGGGCGGCACGAACGCCTTCTCCCGCAGCTCCTTGGCGACGGCCGCGCGGGCCGGGATGGTGGGGTGGATGTGCTCGGGCCGGTTGCTGAAGCGGGGGTCGGCCAGGACGGCGCGCACAGCGGTGTAGCCCGTGGCCAGCCAGCCCTCGTGGCCGTCGGCGAACGTCAGCCGATGGAGAGGTGCCTCCCCGCCCAGCTCGGTGAGGCGGTCGGGAGGGTCGAAGGGGCGTTCGCGGTCGGTGGACATGGTCAGCTCGGACATCTGTGGACTCCTTCCGGGTCACCTTCCACAAAACATCAGCGAATGCAAACTTTCAACGGATGAAAAACTAAAATGCGTGCAGTACAGTTCCGCCATGGCGGGAATCCGGGAGCGCAAGAAGCAGCGCACGCGCCGGGCGCTGATCGAGGCCGCGCTCCGGCTGTTCGCCGAGAAGGGCTACGAGGAGACCACGCTCGCGGAGATCGCGGCGGAGGCCGACGTGTCGACGCGCACGTTCTTCAGCTACTTCGCGAGCAAGGAGGACGTGATCTTCCACGACATGGAGAGCCGCATGGAGCGCACGGCCGCGCTCGTGCGGGACCGGGCGCCGGACGAGCCGCTGCCCGACCTGCTGACGCGGATCGCGCGGGACGCGCTGGCCCACGCCGCCGGGGACGAGAACTACGCCGTGGAGGAGATGCCGCTGCGGATCCGGCTCATGATGACGGTCCCGGCCCTCCAGGCGCGCGCCCTCCACCTGCTCTACACCAGCCAGCTCCGGCTGGCGCGGGCGCTCCACGAGTCCTACCGCGGGCGGCTGAGCCCGGTGGAGGCCGCCGCGGCGGTGGGCGCGTTCGCGGGCGCGGCCAAGCTGGCGGTCATGGCCAGCGTCGAGCGGGGCGAGTCCATGGACCAGGCGCTGGACGCGGCCCTGGTCGCCACCGAGATCACCCTCCGCGGCCTGCGCTCGCTGGGCTGACACCCGCCCGCTGCCGCACCGTGACACCCGTCCGGCCGGCGAGTCCGAGGACCCCGCCAGGGCGGCGTGGACGCGGATGCCGCCGGCTTGACGATTCCTTTCCTAACGAAGTTAATTTGCCTCATGCTCGCACCGCTCACCACCCCCGCGTCGGCCACCGTGTTCACCATGGTCCTCACGCAGGGGCCGGTGTCCCGTGTGGAGATCGCCCGGCGGACCGGCCTGTCGTCCGCCGCGGTCACCAAGGCCGCCCGCCCGTTCATCGAGGCGGGCTACCTGGAGGAGCTCCAGGCGACCGAGCGGCCCGGCCCCGGCGCGGGACGGCCGGCGAGCCCGCTGGCCATCAGGCCCGACCGGCAGTTCTTCGCCGGGGTGAAGATCACCGACGACGAGCTCATCGGCGTGGTCACCGACCTGCGCGCCCAGGTCATGGAGTCGGCCCGCCGGCCCCTGCGCACGGCGTCCGCCGAGGAGGTGGTGGCCGAGATCGCCGCGCTGGTGTCCGAGCTGCTCGACGTCCGCCCCGCCTACCGGGAGCGGTGCCACAGGCTCGGCCTGGCCGTGTCCGGCGACGTCGACAAGGCCCACGGCGTGGTGCGCTACTCGCCGTTCCTCACCTGGCGCCAGGTGCCGCTGGCCCGGCTGGCCGCCGAGGCCACCGGCCTGACAGTGACCGTCGAGAACGACGTCAAGTCGCTCACCGTGGCCGAGCAGTGGTTCGGCGAGGGCCTCGGGGCGTCGTCGTTCGCGCTGGTCACGGTGGGGGCCGGCATAGGGTGCGGGCTGGTGGTCAACGACCGCGTGGTGGCCGGGTCGCACGGCGTCGTGGGTGAGATCGGCCACGTGCCGGTCGGCGGTGACGAGCCCGCGTGCCACTGCGGCGGGCGGGGCTGCGTCGAGGCCATCGCCGGGACCGCGCCCATCCTGGCGGCCGTCAGGTCCGCGACCGGCGACGCCGCGCTCACCGTCGACGGCGCGATCGAGCTGGCCCACGCCGGCGACCCCGCGGCGCGCGAGGGGTTCGCCCGCGCGGGGCACGCCATCGGCCTGGCCGTGGCCGCCATGGCCAACCTCGTCGGCCCCGAGCGGATCATCGTGACCGGCGACGTGCAGGGGCTGGCGGCCTACGACCTGTTCGAGGAGCAGATCCGGCGGGGCTTCACCGGGCAGGCGTTCGGCGCCGCGGCCGAGTGCCGGCTCGTCCTGCGGCCCCGCCCGTTCGAGCAGTGGGCCCGTGGCGCGGCCGCCGTCGCCATCCAGTCCCTGTTCACCCTCCAGGGCCAGCCGTGACACAGGACCAGCCGTGACGCAGGACCGACCGTGACACAGGACCCACCGTGACACAGGACCACCCGGGACGCAGGAGGAGCCGTGACGCAGGAGCGACCGACGCGGGAGCGGCCGTGAGCCTGGCCCCCGGCATCTGGCAGCCCCACGACGAGGCGTTCGCGCCGATCCGCGAGGAGCGCGTGCCGACCGGCCTGACCGCCGCCGGCGGCGCCGGGATCGTGCTGGACGCCATGGCCGCCGCCTCGCTCTCGTGGACCGTCGTCCCGGGACCGCCGGGCGTGGCCGAGATCACGGTCGTGCCCGACCGGCCGGCGCCCGTACGGGTCGGCTGGCGGTTGCCGTGCGTGGACGTGACCGCGTTCTGGGCGGCCGACGGGGGCGAGCACCGGGGGCTGCCGCCGTTCTGGCGCCGGCCGCGCACCGCCGCGCTGGAGCGGAACGCGCCCGTCGGCTGCCTCGTCGGCGCCGGCGACGTGTCGGTGTGCACGTACGCGGCGGGCGAGGTCGTCAAGCCGGTGCGCACGCGCACCGGGGTCGTGGAGGAGACCGGGGAGTTCGGGTTCTGGGTCGAGCACGACGCCTCGCCGGACGCGGGGGTGGTACTGCGGCTGGACGTCAGCGGGCGGCACTTCGCCCGCACGCTCGCGGACGTCGCCGCCTGGTGGGGCGCCGGCCGCGCCGCCCCCGTGCCCCGGGCGGCGCGCATGCCCGCCTACTCCACCTGGTACGCCATGCAGCAGCACGTGGACGCCGACGGCGTGGAGCGGCAGGCCGCCGCCTCCGCCGCGCTGGGCTGCGAGGCGGTCATCGTGGACGACGGCTGGCACAGCGACGACCGGGGCCGCGGCTACGGGTACGGGTACGCCGGCGAGTGGGAGCCGTCGCCCGCCGCGTTCCCCGACTTCGCGGGGCACGTCGCCCGGGTGCGTGACTCCGGGCAGGCGTACCTGCTCTGGTACGCGCTGCCGTTCGTGGGGCGGCACACCGCGCTAGTGGGAGCGAGTCCAGCCGTACACGCTGGCCTACAGGGAGCACATGGACGCGGCCGTCGTCGACCCGCGCCACCCGTACGTGCGCGAGCTGCTGGCCGGGCACCTGACCCGGGCGGTCGAGGAGTGGGGCGTCGACGGACTGAAGATCGACTTCATCGACCAGTTCGCCGTGGAGGACCCGCCCGAGCCGGCGCCGGGCGCCGACTGCGCGACGGTCAACGAAGGGGTGCGCAGGCTGCTGGCCATGCTGCCGCGCGACTGCCTCGTGGAGCTGCGCCAGCCGTACGTGAGCCCGGGGCTGTGGCCGTACGCGACGATGGTGCGCGCCTCCGACTGCCCGCTCAGCCCCGCCCACAACCGGCAGCGCACCGTGGACCTGCGGCTGATCGCGGGACCGCTGGCCGTCCACGCGGACATGATGATGTGGCACCCGTCGGAGTCGCCGGAGCGGGTCGCGGCGCAGCTCGTCAACGCGCTGTTCGCGGTGCCGCAGATCTCCGTGGACCTCACGGCGCAGACGCCGGAGCAGCTCGACGTGCTGCGCTTCTGGCTCGGGTTCGTCAGGCGGCACGCGGACGTGCTGCAGGAGGGCGCGTTCGAGCCGGCCCGGCCGGACCTCATGTATCCGCAGGTCACGGCGCGGGGCGACGGCGTGGTCGTCACCGCCCGCTACGCGCCGCTGCCGGTGCGGGTGCCGGAGACGGGCACGCTGCTGCTGGCCAACGCGGACGACTCGCCGGACGTGCTGCTCCGCGTGACGGACGCCGGGGGCACGGCGCGCGCCGTGGTGCGGGACTGCCGGGGGCGCGTGGTGAGCGAGCGGACGGTGAAGCTGGCGGCCGGAGCGCACGAGCTCACGGTGCCCACGGGCGGGCTCCTGACGCTGACCCGCCCGGCCTGACGCCCTGCGGGCAGCCGGGGCCGGACCAGCTCGTCCAGCCCTGGCGCGCCCCGCCCAGGCCCGTGGCGGTCCAGCCCTGCGGAGGGGCGCCCGCGTCGGGAGGCACCACGGCCGTGCAGGCGCCGGCCGGCGGCTCCTGGCGGGCTCCGTCGTACGACTCCAGCCGGGTCCACCACACCCGGTACGTCAGGGGCACCCGGACGTTCCACCGCACCCTGCCGTCCACGGCCACCCTGCCGGGGGGCGGCGGCGCGGGCAGCCAGTCGGGGCCGGCGGGCGGGGCGGCCCTGGGGGCGAGACCGGCGGCGAAGGCGACGTTCACGGCGGCCGGCACGACCACGAGTGGCGCCACCCGCCACAGCCACCGCCCCCGGCCCCGGCCCCGGCCACCGGCGGACAGTGCGGGCAGGCCGGCGGCCAGCACCAGGCAGGCCAGCAGGCCGAGGGCCGCCGCCGAGGCCCGCGCCATGTCGAGGGAGTCCCAGGTACGGCTGAGGAACGAGACCTCCGGGAAGTCGAACGCGATGAACGCGTACCGCCTGAGACGGTCACCCGCGTACCAGGCCGCCACCGCCCCGCTCACGGCCATGAGCGCGGCGGCCGCGCCCGCGTACACCGCCACCGCCCGGACGGCCCGCGGCCCCGGCATGGCGCGGCGGAGGGCGGCGGCGCGGACCGCCCGCGCCAGGACGGCCAGGCCCACCAGCGTCCACACCACCGCGACGCACGCCAGGTACCGGCCGTAGGCGTAGTTGCCCACCCGGTGCTCGTCCGGCAGCGCCGCCGAGGACGCGTACGCCACTCCCAGGGTGGCCGCCAGCAGCGTGCCCGCCAGGACGCGGCGGGCGGGCGGACCGCCCCGCCGTAACAGGTGGAAGGCCGCCGCGGCCAGGCCGAGGCCCGCGAGGCCCCAGGTGCCGGCGATCAGGTACCAGAGCTGGCCGGCGGCCCCCGAGAGCGCCCACGCCTGGCCGTCGAGGGTGGTGAGACGCGACACCAGCAGGTGGGACAGGTCGCGGGCGCCCTCCGGGTACACCGCCGAGGCCAGCCTGCCGTTGAGCGCCGCCCCCGCCGCCGCGACCAGCCCGCCGGCGCCCCAGGCGACGAGCCCGGCCCGCGGCGTGAGCCGCCTGCCCCCTCCGTCGGGCCGGCGGATCACCAGGAGCGCCGCCACCGTCACGACGTACACGGCCAGGATCACCGCGCCCCGCAGGTGCACCGCCGTCGCGAACCCCGCCGGCACGCCCGCCAGCACCCCGCTCCGGAGCGAGCCGGTGCGCGCCAGGTCGTGCGTGGCCAGCAGCCAGCCGAGCACGAGCGTCGGCAGCACCGCGTCCGCCAGCGCCAGCCCCGAGAACAGCAGCAGCGCCGGAGACAGCCCCGCCACGAACGCCAGCGCCACCGCCTCGGGCCGCCCGAGCGCCAGCCGCCGCAGCACCAGGTCCGCCAGCGGGAACGCCGTGGCCGCCGCCGCCGAGCCGATCCCGACCACCAGCCGGTAGACCGTGACGGGATCGGAGGTCACCCAGTACGCGGGCACGAGCAGCAGCGCGTAGCCGCCCTGGTAGAACGTCGAACCCGTGAAGTCCGCCCCCGGGCCGCCGGCGAGCCAGCGGGCCGCGACCAGGTAGCCCGTCTCGTCGGGGTTGGCGACGGGGCCGGTGTGGTAGCGGAACAGCCACAGCCGCAGCAGCACCTGCACCACCCAGCCGCCCGCCAGCGCCCACGCCGGCCACCTGCTCCGTCGCCTGGCCGCCGCCCTTCTGACGGGCGGCGGGACGCGTTCGGTACGGGCGACGGGCGTGGACAGCATGATCTCCCCCTGCTCGGAGCCCGGGGTTTCCCGAGCTCAGAGCAGGCAGTTCAGCAAAAGCCCGCTAACCGGGCCGTCACCTCATCTGGTTATCCGGGCGTTATGTCTGGGTGCGCGCCGTGTGGAGGAAGCGGGCCAGCAGCGGGTTCGGGTCGTCGCGGCGGTGGCAGGCGGCGACCGTCGTACGCGCCCCGCGCGGGCTGATCCCCCGGTACGTGACGCCCGCGAGCCGGATCCCCCGGACGCTCGCCGGGGCGAGCGACACCCCGAGGCCCGCGCCCACGAGCGCGCAGACCGTCTGCCACTCCACCGCGCGCTGCCCGGCCCGCGGCTCGAAGCCCGCCGCACGGCACAGCCCGGCGATCCGGTCGTGGACCGTGGGCGCCGCCTCGCGCGGCGGCAGCACGAACGGCTCACCCGCCAGCGCCGCCACCGGCACGGCCCGCCGCGCGGCCAGGGGATGCCCGGACGGCAGCACCGCCACGAACCCCTCCGACAGGATCGGCTCGGCCACCAGGCCGTCGGCCTCGGGCGGCTCGCGCAGCAGCCCCACGTCGAGCGAGCCGTCGCGCAGGGCCGCCACCTGCGGCGCCGTGGTCATCTCGCGGATCTCCACCTCCACGCCCGGATGCCCGTCGCGGTACGCCCGCAGGATGCGCGGCAGCACGGTGAGCGCGAGGGTGGCCGCGAAGCCGATCCGGAGGCGGCCCGTCTCCCCCCTGCCGGCGCGGCGGGCCGCGTCGAGGCCGCCGGCGATCTCGCCGAGGGCGCGCCGGGCGGACGGCAGCAGCTCGTGCCCGGCGGGCGTCAGCGTGACGCCGCCGGGCCCCCGGTCGAACAGCGCA
This sequence comes from Nonomuraea sp. 3-1Str, assembly GCF_031570565.1. Lineage (NCBI taxonomy): Bacteria > Bacillati > Actinomycetota > Actinomycetes > Streptosporangiales > Streptosporangiaceae > Nonomuraea > Nonomuraea sp. 3-1Str. The sequence continues at coordinate 67,449 of NZ_JALHBK010000027.1, read as the reverse complement.
TGACCGACCCTGCGCTCCAGACGCCTGATCTGCTGGCTGAGCGGCGGCTGCGCGATGCCGAGCCGTTCGGCCGCCCGGCCGAAGTGCAGCTCCTCGGCGAGCACGGCGAAGGCGTGGAGCTGGTGCAGCGCGAGCTCGGGCCGGTCCATAGGCGCAGGGATATCACATCATGACAGGAGTCGTCTTGGACGTATCACCGCTGGTGGCCTACGGTTCTCAGACGTGACAGAGCGACGCGCGATCATGAGTGGGTCCGTCTTCGAGGAGCGCATCGGGTACGCCCGCGCGGTGGTGGACGGCGACCGGGTGCACGTGTCCGGCACCACCGGGTTCGACTACGCGGCCATGACCATCTCCGAGGACGTGGTGGAGCAGGCCCGGCAGTGCCTGCGCAACATCGGGGCGGCGCTGGCCGAGGCGGGCTGCACGTTCGCCGACGTCGTACGGGTGCGTTACCTGCTGCCGGAGCGGGAGGACTTCGAGCCGTGCTGGCCGGTCCTGCGGGAGTGCTTCGGCGAGGTGCGGCCGGCCGCGACCATGCTCGTCTGCGGGCTGGCCGACCCGCGCATGCGCATCGAGATCGAGGTGGACGCCCGGCTGCCCGTACGGCTCGGGGAGACGGGCTAGGGTCACGGCCCGCGCTGCGCCGACGCGGCGACGCGGGCCGTAACCGTCCTACCTGATGACGATCTTGTCGAGCTCGGGGGCGCGGGCGGTGTGGTGGAAGAACCGGATGGTGTTCACCCCGGCCACCAGGGTCACCGGCACCGTCGTGGTGGTGACCGTGTCCTTGGCGCCGGTCATCGGCACCTCGAACGAGTCGGCCCCGTTGACGCTGACCCGGAACGACTGGGAGCCGTCCACCAGCGCGTGCACCGTCATCTGCCGGACCCCGGCCGTGTCGGCCAGGACCCCCTTGACCACGGCGTAGTCGTAGATGTTGCCGCCGATGAGCAGCACCTTGCGCCCGCCGGAGCAGACGGCGCAGTAGGCGGGCTCGGCCGCGCCCTCCCAGACGTTGCCGACCCGCTCGGCCTCGTACGCGCCGGGGCTCCGGTCGGGGGCCGGCAGGGCCAGGTGCTGGAGAAGGTCGAGCCGTTCAAGGTGGGCCATGCCGCGATGTCCATCAACGGCGCCTGGAGCCTGACCGAGCTGGCCAAGCAGAAGGCGTTCCGGTGGGGCGCGGTGCCCATCCCGAAGGGCCCCGAGGGCCGCTTCACCCCGGTCATCGGCAGCGCCCTCGCGATGTACGCCAAGTCGCCGCAGAAGGACGCCGCCTGGATCTACCTCAACGAGTACCTGTCGGCCGCCGGCCAGCAGTTCCGCCGCATCAGCGCCCCCGCCCGCCAGTCGGCCTGGGAGCCGAACGCCGAGGCGCTCGGCATCCCCAAGGACGTCGTCGAGGTCGTCAAGAACGCCATGAAGGAGTACGGCACCAGCGACGGCGTGCTCAAGCTGCCCGCCAACAAGAAGGTCGTCGAGACGGCCAAGCCCATCTGGGAGCGCGTCATGATCGGCAAGACGGACCTGGCGAGCGGACTCAAGGAGATCACCGAGAAGGTCACCCCGCTGCTCGCGGAGAACAAGATCGCATGAGTGCCATCGCCGCCCGGCACTCGCGGCGCGCCCGCTCCTCCCTGGCGCGCCGCGAGGCACGGCGCTTCCACCTGTTCCTCTCGCCCTGGCTGATCGGCTTCGTGCTCTTCGGCGGCGGGCCGATCCTGGCCTCGATCGCGATCAGCTCCACCGACTGGAACCTGCTGAGCAGCCCCACCTGGGCGGGCCTGGCCAACTACGAGAAGATGACCGCCGACCCGGAGTTCTGGGACGCCGTCGGCAACACCTTCTCCTACGGCGTGGGCGCCGTGTCGCTCGGCGTGCTGTTCACCTTCGGGCTGGCGCTGCTGCTCAACCAGCCGCTGCGGTTCCAGGGCCTGTTCCGGACCGTGATGTACCTGCCGTCGGTGGTGTCGGGCGTGGCCACGGCCCTGCTGTGGCTGAACATCCTGCACCCCGACTACGGGCTGATCAACAAACTGCTCGCCCTGATCGGCGTCGAGGGCCCGCCGTGGCTCGGCTCCACCGAGTGGGCGATGCCCGCGCTGATCCTCATGAGCGTCTGGGGGGCGGGCAACACCATCGTCATCTACCTGGCCGGCCTCCAGGGCATCCCGGCCACGCTGTACGAGGCCGCCGAGATCGACGGCGCCGGCTGGTGGCGGAGGTTCTGGAGCGTCACCGTGCCGATGATGTCGCCGGTCATCTTCTTCAACGTCGTCACGGGCTTCATCGCCAGCATCCAGGCGTACACGCTGATCCTCATCATGACCGAGGGCGGCCCCGCCAACGCGACCATGGTGCTCGGCCTCTACATCTACCGGCAGGCGTTCGTGTTCTTCGACATGGGCTACGCCGCCGCGCTGTCGTGGGCGATGTTCCTCATCGTCATCGCCGTCACCCTCGTCCAGTTCGGGCTGGCCAGGCGCTGGGTCCACTACGAGTTCGCCGGGTGAGGCCCATGCACTCCACCATCGAGCACCCCACGACCCGGCGCCGCGCCGCCGGACGGCCCATGACCGCCCGGCAGGCGGAGCGGATCAGGCGCAGCCGGCGCGCGGGCGCGTACGTGCTGCTCGTCGCCGCCACCGGCGTGTTCCTGCTGCCGTTCCTGTGGATGGTCACGACGTCCCTGAAGTCGGACGCGGAGAACCTGGCCTTCCCGCCGCAGTTCCTGCCCGACGCCTTCAACTGGGACAACTACCTCAAGGGCTGGACCGGCACCCTGCCGTTCACCCGGTTCCTCGTCAACAGCGTGATCGTCACGGCCCTGTCGATGGCCGGCAACCTGATCTCCTGCGTCCTGCCCGCCTACGCCTTCGCCCGGATGCGGGCGCGGCTGGGGTCGTTCCTGTTCGCGCTCATGCTGGGCACGATGATGATCCCGCGGGAGATCACGCTCGTGCCGAAGTACATCCTGTTCGCCAAGCTGGGCTGGGTGGACACGTACCTGCCGCTGATCGTGCCCGAGTTCTTCGGCGTGGCCCTGTACATCTTCCTGCTGCGGCAGTTCTTCACCACGATCCCGCAGGAGCTCATCGACGCGGCGCGCATCGACGGCGCGGGCGAGTGGCGGATCCTGTGGAAGGTCATGCTGCCGCTGTCGAAGCCGGCGCTGGCCGCCATCATGCTGTTCTCGTTCGTCGGGAACTGGAACCAGTACCTTGAGTCGGTGATCTACCTGCGGACCACCGAGAAGTTCACCATCCCGCTGGGACTGGCGATGTTCTCGGGGCAGTACGCCACGCAGTACAACCAGATGATGGCGGTGGCGATCGTCGCGATGCTGCCCATCGTCGTCCTGTTCTTCGTCGCGCAGAAGACGTTCATCAAGGGCGTCACGCTGACCGGCATCGCGGGAAGGTGAGTCTTGGACTACGAACGCCAGCCGTACCGCCGCTGCGGCCGCAGCGGGCTGCTGCTCCCGGCCGTGTCCCTCGGCCTGTGGCACAACTTCGGTGACGGCAGGGCCCTCGACGGGCAGCGGGCCATCATCCGCAAGGCCCTCGACCTGGGCATCACCCACTTCGACATCGCCGACAGGTACGGCCCGCCGCTGGGGGCCGCCGAGTCGGCGTTCGGCGAGATCCACCGGCGCGACCTGCGCGGGCTGCGCGACGAGATCGTCGTCACCACCAAGGGCAGCAACCCCATGTGGGACGGCCCGTACGGCAAGGGCAACAGCCGCAAGCACCTGCTGGCCACGCTCGACCGGTCGCTGGAGCGGCTCGGCCTCGACTTCGTCGACATCTTCTACCTCCACCGCGACGACGGGACGCCGCTGGAGGAGCAGGTGGCGACGCTGGACCACATGGTCCGCACCGGCCGCGCCCTGTACGCCGGCGTGTCCAACTTCTCCCCCGAGCGCACGGCCGCGGCCGCCGAGCTGATGCGCGGCCTCGGCACGCCGCTGCTGGTCCACCAGCCGCCGTACTCGCTGCTCAACCGCGGCATCGAGCGCTCGCTGCTGGGCGTGCTGGAGGAGCGGGGCGTCGGCTGCGTGGTGTACTCGCCGCTGGCGCAGGGGCTGCTGACCGACCGCTACCTCGACGGCATCCCCGCGGACTCCCGCGCCGCCGAGGGGCGGTTCCTGACGGCCGACAAGGTCACCCCCGAGGTGCTGACGTTCGTCCGCGCGCTCGGCGAGCTGGCCGCCGCGCGCGGTCAGAGCGTCGCCCAGCTCGCGCTCGCCTGGGCGCTGCGCGACTCCCGGATCACCTCCGTGCTGGTCGGCGCGTCCAGCCCCGAGCAGCTGGAGGCCAACGTGGCGGCCGTGGACCGGCTGGACTTCACCGGCGAGGAGCTGGCCGCCATCGACCGGGCCGCCAAGGAGGCGGGCGTCGATGCGTAGGAGCACCCTCGCCGAGTGGGCCGGCGGCGTCTCGCTGCCCGGCTACCGGGTCGCCTCCGGCGGCGTGTCCACCCTGCCGCCCGGGAAGGTGAGCCACGACGAGGGCCGGCACGTGCATCCCGACCCGGAGATCTTCCTCATCCTCTCCGGCACCGGCCGGCTCCACCTGGACGGGGAGGAGTCCGGCTTCGCCGCCGGCGACGTGCTCGTCGTCGACCCGGGCGAGGACCATCACCTGGAGGCCGTCACGGAGGTCGTCACCACCTGGCTGCACCTGGAGCCCGTCCCCTCGCACCCGGAGCGCGTCCCATGACGCCGCCCCTCGCGCTCCCCCGGGCCGGGCTGGGCGGCGGCCCGCTCGGCAACTACCTGCACCCGATCTCCGACGAGCAGGCCCGCGCGGTCGTGGACACCGCGTGGGAGGCGGGCGTGCGCCACTTCGACACGGCCCCCTTCTACGGGCTGGGCCTGTCGGAGCGGCGCATGGGACGCGCGCTGCGTGAGCGGCCCCGCTCGGAGTTCGTCCTGTCCACGAAGGTCGGCCGGCTCGTCCGGCCCGGGCCGGGCCACGACGGCTCCTTCGCCGTGCCCGACGACCGGCACGTCGAGTGGGACTTCAGCCGCGACGGCGTGCTGCGCAGCGTCGAGGAGTCGCTGGAACGGCTCGGCCTCGACCGGGTGGACGTCCTCTACATCCACGACCCGGACCGGCACTGGCCGCAGGCGCTGGACGAGGCCTATCCCGCCCTGGCCGACCTGCGGGCGCAGGGCGTGGTGCGTGCCATCGGCGTCGGCATGAACCAGTCGGGCATGCTCCTCGACTTCGTCCGCCACGCCGACCCCGACGTCCTGCTCGCCGCGAACCAGTGCACGCTGCTGCGCCGCTCCGCCTTCGAGGAACTGCTGCCGCTGTGCCTGGAGCGCGGCATCACGGTCGTCGCGGCGGCGCTGCTGCACCGGGGCGAGCTGGTCACGCCGCCCCCGGACGCCTCCGGCGAGGTCCGCGCCGTCGCCCGGGCCTGCGCCGAGCACGGCGTGCCGCTGACGGCCGCCGCCCTGCAGTTCCCGTTCCGGCACCCGGCGGTCCGCTCGGTGCTGGTGGGCGCGCACGAGCCGGCCCAGGTCACCGCGAACCTGCGGGACCTGGAACGGGACGTGCCCGAGGCGCTCTGGCGCGCGCTGGAGACGCCCGTCCCGGCCCCCTGAGATCCGGCGCGGCGGGTCCCGTGCTCAGCCGCGCCGGAAGGCGCCCCGCACGTGCACCGGCACGCCCGTGCCGAGCATCCCGGGCAGCACCTCGGCCACGTTCATCGGCATCCGCACGCACCCGTGCGAGGCCGGGGACAGCGGCACCGACAGCGCCCCGTGGAACGCGATGCCGCCGTTGAAGAAGATCGGGTTGTACAGCCGGCCCAGGTACGAGGTGTGCCAGCCGGACTTGCGCCAGGTGGTCTTGTAGTCGCCCGTGGGCGTGCGGGCCGAGCCGCAGAAGCGCTGCTTCTTGCCCTGCCACACCGCGGTCTCGCAGTAGGCGATGCCGCTGCCCGACGAGATGTGGGTGATCAGCTTGGGCCGCCCGGCCACGTACAGGACCATGATCTGCTTCGTGAGGTCGACCTCGGCGCGGGTCGGCTTCCCGTTGGGGACGAGGACCCTGGGCGCCTTGGGGCTCTCCAGCGCCGTCCAGGTGCGCGAGGCCACGGTGCTGGTGGGGACGATGCCGTTGACCTTCTGGAACGCCCACACGGCCGTCAGCGTCGTCCCGCCGTACCGGCCGTCGGCCTTGCCCGGCTGGTAGCCCAGCTCGGCCAGGCGGCGCTGGAGCCACGCGACGGCCTCGCCCTTCGCGCCCAGCTTCAGCGTCTTGCGCGGCGCCTTGACCGTCGTGGCGGCCCCGGCCGGGGCGGTGATCGCCGGGGTGGTGATCGCCGGCGCCCCGGTGGGGGCGGCGGACGCGGGTCCCGCTCCCCAGCCGGTCAGGCCGACCACGCCGGCCGTGACGAGAGCCGCCATTCCCGGCAGACGTCGTGCCCTCACCCGAATCACCTCTTCCGCTCAACAATTGAATCAAAGGACCTTACACCACCACCATGACCAGGTAATGGCACGGTCAATCCTCGTAGAGTGGCCACATGTCCGAGAAGTCGTCCGACGCACAGCGCCCGGAACCATCAGCGCCCGCCACGGCGGCGGAGCTGGCGGCCCGCTCCACCGGGCTGCCCTCCAACGCCGTCATCGTCCAGTCCGCCCTGCGCGAGCTCGGCGCCGGAGGCGAGGTCATCGTCCTGCCGGAGAAGGCGCCCACCGCCGCCACCGCCGCCGCCCAGCTCGGCTGCGAGGTCGGCGCGATCGCCAACAGCCTCGTCTTCGACGCCGACGGCACGCCCCTGCTCGTGATGACCAGCGGCGCCCACCGCGTGGACGTCGAGCTGGTCGCCCGCACCGCCGGCGTCCGGTCGGTGCGGCGGGCCACGCCCGAGTTCGTCCGGCAGGCCACCGGCCAGCCGATCGGCGGCGTCGCCCCCGTCGGTCACCCCACCCCGATCCGCACCCTCGTCGACACCTGGCTGAGCAAGCACGACGTCGTGTGGGCCGCCGGCGGGCATCCGCACACGGTGTTCCCGACCAGCTTCGACGAGCTGGTGCGCATCACCGGGGGCACACCGGCCGACGTCGAGTAATGTGCGCAGCGTGATCGAGTTTCGCGGGGCGGGGCCGGCCGAGTTCGACGAGCGGCTGGACACGGTGATCGGCATCTACACCGCCGCCATGCGCCCGCCCGCGGAGCAGGTCACGGGCCGCCGCACCATCATGCGCAACCACGGCATGTACCCGCGCTTCCAGTGCTACTTCGCCGAGCTGCGCGACGCGGCGGTCCATCGGGGGCCCGGCCACGGGAGCCCCGCGCCGGTCGTCGGGTTCGCCTACGGCTTCCACGGCGCGCCCGGCCAGTGGTGGCACGACGTGGTCCACCGCGCCCTGGAGGAAAAGGCCGGGGCGCGGGTGGCCGACGCCTGGCTCGGCGACGCCTTCGAGCTGGCCGAGATCCACGTCCACCCCGACCACCAGGGCAAGGGCATCGGCCGGGCGATGATCACCACGTTGTGCGCGGGGCGCAGGGAGCGCTCGGCCGTGCTGTCCACCCACGACCGGCCCACCGCCGCCCGTCACCTGTACGCGAGCATGGGCTTCACGGACCTGCTGTCCCGGTTCGTCTTCCCCGGCGGTCACGAAGAGTACGCGATCGCCGGGCGGCCCCTGCCGCTGGCCTGACGGATCCCCTGGTAAAGCCTTGACCAGGCGGTTTGGCGGTCGTGACGCTGGGGCATGAATGACTACGCAAAGTAATGGACGCTCTACCGCGCGTCCACCCACCCCTGACCGTCACCCGCCGGGTCCCCCTGCGGGCGGGTGGCGGGCCCACCCGGCCACTTCCCCGGCCGGCATCTGCAGACGTGTTCGCGGCGGCGGGAATGTTCCGCGGGAAGGAGGAGTTCTACTCCACGTGGCCGGTGTGTCCAGTGTCCCCGGGCCTCATCTATCGCCTTCGCGGAATACCGTTCGGCTGGAGCCGCGTTGTGCCACTCGCCGAGAGGCGACCTGCACACCGGTACGCACACGTCGAAGCGCCCGTCCCCGTCAGGGGGCGGGCGCTTCGACGTGTGCGGAGTCGTGTGCGGAGGAACGCCTCAGACCGCGACCGGCTCCGGGCGTGACAGGAGCTGGAAGACCTCGCGCGAGGCGCTCGACCGGTTGAACGTGATGAAGTGGATGCCCGGCGCGCCCTCGTCGAGCAGCCGCTGGCACAGCTCGGCCCCGTGCTCGATGCCGAGCCGCCGCACCGCCGCCGGGTCGTCGGCGACCGCCTCGAAGCGGGCCGCGAGCTCCGGCGGGAACGGCGCGCCCGAGAGCTGCTCCGACCGGGCGATCGTGCTCATCTGGGTGACCGGCATGATGCACGGGATGATCGGCGTGTCGCAGCCCTGGGCGGCGACCCGGTCGCGCAGCCGCAGGTAGTCGTCCGCCTGGAAGAACATCTGCGTGATCGCGTAGTCGGCGCCCGCCCGGCACTTGCGGACGAAGAAGTCGGTGTCGGCCTCGATGGACGGCGAGCGCGGGTGCTTGTAGGGGAACGCCGCCACGCCCACGCAGAAGTCGCCGGCCTGCCGGATGAGCCGCACCAGGTCCTCGGCGTACTCGACGCCGTCGGGATGCCGGACCCACTCGCCGGTCGGGTCGCCGGGCGGGTCGCCCCGCACGGCCAGGATGTTGCGCACCCCCGCGTCGGCGAACCGGCCGACGAGGTGGCGCAGCTCGCGGACGGAGTGGTTGACGGCGGTGAAGTGGGCCACCGGCGTGAGCGTGGTGCCGTGGGCGACCCGCTCGACGATGTCGACCGTGCGGTCGCGCGTGGTGCCGCCCGCGCCGTACGTCACGGACACGAACGTCGGCCGCAGCGACTCCAGCTCCCTGATCGCCCGCCACAGCTGCCGCTCGCCCTCGTCGGTCTTCGGGGGGAAGAACTCGAAGGAGAACGACCGGCCACCGGAGGCGAGAAGCTCGCGCACGGTGGGGACACGATCGGGCAGGACGGAAGGTCGACCAAGCGCCATGCCCCAAGGTTACCGTGGCGGGGCCCGCACCAGCGGTCACCCTTGTCCCTGGAGAGCCGGGCGCCACCCGGCGGCCACTAGTCTCAAGGCATGAACACTGAGGCCGCGAGCATGGACACCTTGCGCGAACAGGTGGACCGTTGCCTGAGGGAGTTCGTCGACCGGCAACTGCCGCTCACGGGCGCGCCGGAGCTGGAGCCGCTCCGCCTGGCCGCCAAAGAGCTGCTGGCCGGCGGCAAGCGGCTGCGTCCCGCGTTCTGCTACTGGGGGTGGCGCGGGGCGGGCGGCGCGGACGAGCCGGGCATCTACCCGGCCGCGGCGTCGCTGGAGCTGCTCCAGGCCAGCGCGCTGGTCCACGACGACGTGATGGACAAGAGCGACCTGCGCCGCGGGATGCCGTCGGCGCACCGCCGGTTCGAGACGATGCACGCGGGGGCCGGCTGGCACGGGTCGGCCGAGCAGTTCGGCGTGGGCGCGGCGATCCTGCTGGGCAACCTGCTGCTGATCTGGTCCGGCGAGATGTGGCGCGGCAGCGGCCTGCCGCCGGAGTCGATCGCGGCGGCGCAGCCGGTCCACGACCACATGCGCACCGAGCTGATGTGCGGCCAGTACCTCGACCTGCTGGAGCAGGCCCACGGGGAGAACACGTTCGAGTCGGCGCTGCGCGTCGCCCTGTACAAGAGCGGCAAGTACTCCGTGGAGCAGCCCCTCCGGCTCGGTCTGGTCCTCGCGGCGGGCGAGCTGGCGCCGTGGATGGACGAGCTGTGCACCACGTACGGCACGCGGGTGGGGATCGCGTTCCAGATGCGCGACGACATCCTCGGCGTGTTCGGCGACCCGGCGGCCACCGGCAAGCCGGCCGGCGACGACCTGCGCGAGGGCAAGCGGACGATGCTCGTGGCGCGCACCCTGGCCGCCGCCACCCCCACGCAGGCCGCGCTGGTGCGGAGCCTGCTCGGCGACCCGGGACTCGACGACCGGGGCGTGGCGGCGCTGCGGGAGGTCATCGAGGACACGGGAGCGCTGCGGGAGTGCGAGGACCTGATCGGGGCGTACCTGCAGGAGGCCCTGGCCTGCCTGGACAAGGCGCCGATCACGGCCGGGGCGCGCTCCGCGCTGGCCGACCTGGCCGTCGCGGCCACCTCCCGCAAGGCCTGACCCTCCCCCGCGCTTCCACGGGCGCGGGGGAGCGTCGTGACCGGGTCAGCGGGCCAGGCGCTTGGCGAACTCCGCCGCCGCCGCGCCCGGGTCGTCGGCCTCGGTGATCGCCCGCACCACGACGACGCGGGTCGCCCCGCACGCCATGACCTCGTCGAGGTTGTCCAGGTCGATGCCGCCGATGGCGAACCACGGCCGGTCCGTGGCGATCGAGGCCGCGTGCCGCAGCAGCGACGGCCCCGGCGCGGGACGGCCCGGCTTGGTCGGGGTGGGCCAGGTCGGCCCGCAGCAGAAGTAGTCGACGCCCTCCTCCACCGCGGCGGCGGACGCCTCGGCGGTGGAGTGGGTGGACCTGCCGATGAGGATGTCGTCGCCGAGTATCTCCCGCGCGACGCCCACCGGAAGGTCGTCCTGCCCCAGGTGGAGCACGTCGGGCCGGGCGGCGTAGGCCACGTCCGCCCGGTCGTTGACGGCCAGCAGCCTGCCGTGCCGGTCGCAGGCGTCGCGGAAGACCTCCAGCAGCTCGAGCTCCTCCCGCGCCTCCAGGCCCTTCTCGCGGAGCTGGACGACGTCGACGCCGTTGGCGAGCACGGCGTCGAGGAACTCGGCCAGGTCACCGCGCCGGCGCCGGCCGTCGGTGCAGAGGTAGAGCCGGGCGTCAGAAAGCGAGGGCCTGGGCACGCCGCTTGACCTCGGTGTGGCGGCCCGCGCGGATCGCCTCGACGGGCGAGCCGGGCAGCGAGTCGTCCGGGGTGAACAGCCACCGCAGCGCCTCGGCGTCGTCGTAGCCCGCGTCCAGCAGCACGGTCAGCGTGCCGGGCAGGCCCTTCATCACGTCCCTTCCGTCAAGGAACACCGCGGGCACGTGCGGCCCGCCGCTGCCCCGGCGCACGCCGAGCAGCTTGTGGTCCTTGAGGAGTTGCTTGGTCCGCCCGAGCGAGAGCTGCAGGCGGTCGGCCACCTCGGGGAGAGTGAGCCACTCGTTGACGAGCTGGTCGGTCTCCCGGTCGATCTGTGCAACAGAAAGCGTCACGAAACCACAACTACCACATGGCGCGCTTGCTCAAACAACACAATCCCGTAGAGGGACATCGGGATCTACCAGGCGTTCCGGGTCCATCCGGTGCCCCGCCTCGATGATGCGGCGGCCCTGGACGAGGTCGCGGGGCCGGTCCACGGCGAGCACCGCGGCCAGCGCGCCGTCGCCGGTCAGCCAGCAGGCCGACCACTTGCCCTCCGGGGCGCCCCGGTACAGGAGGCGGTCGCCGGCCGGATGGTGGCCCGCGTACTGGACCATGTGGCCGAACTGCTCGGACCAGAAGTACGGCACCGGGTCGTAGACGGCCTCCTCGCCCAGCAGGGTGGCCGCGGCGACCTCGGGCGCGCCGAGTGCGGTGTCCCAGTGCTCCACCCGCAGGCGCGTGCCGTAGCGGCGCGACCACCAGGCGGCGCAGTCGCCCACCGCGACCACGCCCGGCAGGGAGGCGCGCAGGTGCTCGTCGGTGACGACGCCGTTGTGCAGGTCGATGTCGGCGCCCGCCAGCCACTCGACGGCCGGGCGGACCCCGATGCCGGAGACGACCACGTGCGCCTCGACGAACTCGCCGTCCACCAGCCGCACCCCGCCCTCGTCCACTGACGCGACCATGGTGTCCAGCCGCAGGTCGACGCCCTCGTACCAGCCGGTGGTGCGGGCGCCGATCCCGGCCCCGACGGCGTGGAAGAGCGGCGCGGGTCCGGCCTCGATCACGGTCACCTCGCAGCCCGCGCGGCGGGCGGCCGTGGCCACCTCGGCGCCGATCCAGCCGGCGCCGACCACGGCGACGCGGGCGCCGCGGACCAGCCGGGCGCGCAGCTCCAGGGCGTCGTCGAGGGTGCGCAGCACATGCTGCGGCCCGTCGCCGGGCAGCGTGATCGGCTCGGCGCCGGTCGCGATGACCAGCCCGTCGTACGGCAGCTCCCCCTCGCCGGTCTCGACGACGCCCGGACGCAGGCCGGTGGCGCTGACACCGGGGCGGAAGTCCACCTCCAGCGTCGCGAGGTCGGAGTCGACGAAGCTGGAGTCGCTGGTGCCCAGCAGCACCGCCTTCGACAGGGGCGGCCGGTCGTACGGGCGGTGCCGTTCCTGTCCCAGGAGGGTGATCTCGCCGCCGAACCCCCTCGCCCGCAGGGCCTCGATGCTGCGCACGCCGGCCAGGCCCGCTCCTGCCACCACGACACGGTTCACGGTCAAGACCATAACGGGGCCGCCGCCTGCGCTCCGCACCGAGGCCGTAGGCTGGAGGGGCAAGACGCGCGGGAGTCCGGCCGTGACCGGGCTGAGAGGAAGGCTTGACCGGGCCTTCGACCGCAATCCACCTGATCCGGATCATGCCGGCGAAGGGAGCGCGCATGGAGCTGGTCGTGGGCGGCGGGATCGTCGGGCTGTCGATCGCCTGGCGACTGTCGCGGGCGGGGCGGCCCGTCACCGTGGTGGACCCGGCCCCGGCCTCCGGGGCCTCGCACGCGGCCGCCGGCATGCTGGCGCCCGTCAGCGAGGTCGCCTACACGGAGGAGCCGCTGCTGCGGCTGGGGGTGGCGTCGCTGCGCCGCTGGCCGTCGTTCGCCGCCGAGCTGGCCGAGGACGCCGGCCTGCCGCCGGGCGTCCTGGCCCCGTCCCGCCCACCCGGGCCCTTCGGCGGCGCCCGTCCCGTGCCGTCGTCCCCTGCGCGGTCGGGACCCGTCCCGTCGTCCCCTGCGCGGTCGGGACCGGTCCCGTCGTACGGGCTGGACTTCCGTGCCGACGGCACCCTGGACGTGGCGTTCGGCGCGGACGACCTGGCGGCGCTGGACGAGCTGGCCGGGTTCATGGGCAAGCTGGGGCTGCCGGTGGAGCGGCTGACGGGCCGGGAGTGCCGCCGCCTGGAGCCGATGCTGGCCCCGTCGGTCCGGGGCGGGCTGCTGGCGCCGGGCGACGCGTGGGTGGACCCGCGCCGCGTCACCGCGGCCCTGCTGGCCGCCCTGGAGCGGCTGGGCGTCCCCGTGGTGCCGGCCCGGGTGTCCGAGCTCCTGCGTGCCCCCGGCGGCCCTGGTGACGGCTCCGGGCGCGGTCCGGCGGTCGTGGGCGTACGACTGGACTCTCCGGCGGACGGCGGGGACCTGCCGTCCGAGATCCGGGCCGACGGGGTGATCCTGGCCGCCGGAGCGTGGAGCGGCGAGCTGTACGACCTCCCGATCCGGCCGGTCAAGGGCCAGATCATGCGGCTGCGCTCCCCCGAGCCGCTGCTGGGCCGGTGCGTGCGCGGCATGGTCCACGGCGCCCCCGTCTACCTGGTGCCGCGGGGCGACGGCGAGCTCGTGGTGGGCGCCACGCAGGAGGAGATGGGGTTCGACACGCGGGTGACGGCCGGCGGCGTGTACGAGCTGCTGCGCGACGCCCGGGAGCTGGTGCCCGGCGTGACCGAGCTGGAGGTGGCCGAGGTGGTGGCGGGCCTGCGTCCCGGCACCCCGGACAACCTGCCGCTCATCGGCCCCGCCGGCGTCCCGGGGCTGACACTGGCGACCGGGCACCACCGCGGCGGGGTGCTCCTGGCGCCGCTCACGACGGCGATCCTCCTGGGCGAGGAGCCCGAGTCGGCGGCCCTCTGCTCCCCGGCCCGCCACCAGCCGGCCCCCGGCGCTCACGACAGGCCCTCCGGCCCCTACGACGGCAACTCCGGCTCCGAGGAGATGGGATGAGAGTGACGATCAACGGCAGCCAGCGCGAGGTGCCCGACGGCACCACCGTGGCGCAGGCCGTACGGATCCTGACCACCGCCACCACCGGCGTGGCGGTGGCCCTGAACGACGAGGTGGTGACGCGCGGCTCGTGGGACACCACGGCGCTCGGCGACAGCGACCGCGTCGAGGTGCTCACGGCGGTGCAGGGTGGATGACCTGATCATCGCCGGGGAGAAGTTCTCCTCCCGGCTCATCATGGGCACCGGCGGCGCGCCCTCGCTGGAGGTGCTGGACCAGGCCCTCGCCGCCTCCGGCACCGAGCTGACCACGGTCGCGATGCGGCGGCTCGACCCGTCGGCCCGCGGCTCGGTCCTCGACGTGCTGCGCGTGCGCGGCATCAAGGTGCTGCCCAACACCGCGGGCTGCTTCACCGCGGGCGAGGCCGTGCTGACGGCCAGGCTGGCCCGCGAAGCCCTCGGGACGAACTGGGTCAAGCTTGAGGTCATCGCCGACGAGCGGACGCTGCTGCCGGACCCGATCGAGACGTTCGACGCGGCCGAGCGGCTGGTGGCCGAGGGCTTCGTGGTGCTGCCGTACATCGGGGACGACCCGGCGCTGGCGCGCCGCCTGGAGCAGGCCGGCTGCGCGGCCGTCATGCCGCTGGGCGCGCCCATCGGCTCCGGCCTCGGCATCCGCAACCCGCACAACATCGAGCTCATCGTGGAGGCGGCCTCCGTGCCGGTGATCCTCGACGCGGGCATCGGCACGGCCAGCGACGCCGCGCTGGCGATGGAGCTGGGCTGCGACGCCGTGCTGCTGGCGACGGCGGTCACCCGCGCGCAGCGACCCGACCTGATGGCGGCGGCCATGCGGGGCGCGGTCCAGGCCGGGCGACTGGCCCGCCAGGCCGGGCGCATCCCGCGCCGCCGCTACGCCGAGGCGTCCTCCCCCATGAACCCATGAACCCGTGACCCCGTGACCCGGTGAGCTGGGCCCCCACGGATCGGGTCAAGCCGGCCCCGGCGTCACGCCGGGGCCCGCGGGGCCTCCGTGAGCCGGTGGATCCCCTGGTCCCGGAGTGGCCCGGGAGGTCAAGAGAGGGCGCGGCAGGGGCCACGGCTCCGCATCGTTTCGGGTGGTCGCACCCTGGCGGTGGCCAAACGCCCGTAAACTCGGCGGCGTGGACACGACGACGGCGGACCCCCTGGTCGGGCGACTCCTCGATGGGCGCTACCGCATCGAGTCCCGGATCGCGCGGGGCGGCATGGCGACCGTCTACCTCGCCCTGGACGTCCGGCTCGACCGCACGGTCGCGCTGAAGGTCATGCACCGCTCGCTCGCCGAGGACCCGGCGTTCGTGCGGCGCTTCATCGGCGAGGCCAAGTCCGTGGCCAGCCTCTCCCACCCCAACGTGGTGCACGTCTTCGACCAGGGCACCGACGGCGACGTCGTCTACCTGTCGATGGAGTACGTGCCGGGCCGGACGCTGCGCGAAGTACTGCACGAGCGGGGCAGGCTGCCCGCCCGCGAGGCGCTGGAGATCCTGATCCCGGTGCTCGCGGCGCTGGGCGCGGCCCACCAGGCGGGCATGGTCCACCGCGACGTCAAGCCGGAGAACGTCCTGATGACGGCCGACGGCCGGGTCAAGGTCGTGGACTTCGGGCTGGCCCGCGCCATCGAGGCGACCAACCAGACCCGTACCGGCGTGATGATCGGCACGATCGGCTACATGTCGCCCGAGCAGGTGACCACCGGCCGCGCCGACGTCCGCACCGACGTCTACGCGGCCGGGATCATGCTGTTCGAGCTGGTGACCGGCCAGCAGCCGTACGACGGCGAGACGCCCATGTCCGTGGCCTACCGCCACGTGCACGACACCGTCCCGGCGCCGTCGTCGCTGACCCCCGACGTGCCTCCGGTGGTCGACGCGCTGGTGGCGCACGCCACGGCGCGCGAGCCGGACGCCCGGCCCGCGGACGCGACCGCGATGCTGGTGGCGGCCGTCGAGGTGCACCGCCAGCTTCCCCGGCTGACCGCGCCGGGCCTCTCCCACTCCCCGGCGCAGCACTCGATGCCGGGCACCGGCTCGTACGCCCCCTCGGGGCCGCTGGCGGCGCCCACGGCACAGCCGTCGTCCGGCGCCCACCCCTTGCCCCCGGGACCCCGCACAGGGGCACACACGGGGGCGCACACAGGGGCACACACGGGGGCTCGCACCGGGCCGCAGAGCGGCGCCCGGCCCACCGGCCCGGCGGCCGGCGGCTACGGCTCGCAGCCCGCCTCCCAGCCGGGCCTGCCTCCCGGGTCGCCCGCGATGACGCTGGCCATGCCGCAGGTCCCGCCCGGCGGGGCGGCCGGCCCCAGCCCCACGGTCGTGCAGCCCCGGATCGAGGGGCCGGCCGAGCACACGGGCGGGCGGCGCGGCGGGTTCCGGCCGAGCTGGATCATCATCGGCCTGGCCGTCGTCATGGTGGCGGCGATCGGGCTGACCGCCTGGTACGTCTCCCGTCCCCAGTACGTGGCCGTGCCCGCCGACCTGGTCGGCAAGGACGTCTCGATCGTGGAGCAGAAGCTCACCTCCGGCGGCTTCAAGGTGCGCCTGGCGCCGGGCGAGTACAACGACAAGGTGAACGAGGGCCTGGTGCTCCGCATCGACCCCGTGACCGGGCAGCAGGTCCTGGCCGGCGCGACCGTCACCCTGGTGCCCTCCCTCGGTCCCAAGCTGGTGCTGGTGCCCAAGGTGGCGGGCATGTCGGCCGACGACGCCCGCGCCACCATCGCCAAGGCGGGCCTGACGGTCGGCAGCGTCCGCCGGCTGGCCAGCCCTGACGTGGCCCGCAACACGGTGATCCGCACCTCGCCGCTGGTGGGCGAGAAGCTCAAGGAAGGCTCAAAGGTCTCCATCTACGTGAGCGCCGGGCTGACCATGCCGGACGTCAGCCACATGCCCAAGGACCAGGCCGCCGCCTACCTGCAGGAGCAGGGCTTCCAGGTGCAGGTCAACGAGGTGGATGACGACGCCGAGCCGTGCACGGTCATCGCCCAGGCGCCCAAGGCCGACGCCGAGGTGGACCGGGGCGCGGTGGCGATGGTCACGGTGGCGCGCTGCCAGACCGACATCGGCGAGTGGTTCCGCAGGGGCGACAACGAGGCCCGCGAGGACCAGCAGTTCCAGATGATCCCGCAGGTGATGGGCAAGAACATCAACGACGCCCGCCAGGAGCTCCAGCAGCTGGGCTGGAGGGTCAAGGTCCGCAAGCTGGGGCGCGGCAGCGGTGTCGTCCGCTTCCAGCAGCCCCTGCCCAACAGCGAGCGCCCGCCGGGCTCCGAGGTCACCCTCTGGCACTGACGTCCCCCGCGCGGGGGACGCCGGTCCGGGGGCCGGCCGCTCAGCCCGTGAGGTGGCCGTGCAGGCGCACGCGGGCCAGGCCGCCGTCGGGGTGGATGTCGACCCGCACGTGCGTCACCGGATCGGCGTGGCCGAGGCGGAAGCGGTGCGGCGTGTCCGGCTGCAGCCGCGTCCGGGGCAGCAGCTCGACCTCGCGGTCCCCGTCGAGGCCGGTGAGCGTCACGGCGGCGGGCGCGTTGAAGATCAGGTTCGTGGTGTCGATCTCGGCGAGCCTGACGACGCCCCGCCCGGCCAGCCGGATGACCAGCCACTCGTTGCCCTCCTCGCGGCGGCGGGCGGTCTCCCAGCCCTCCGCCTGGTGGCGGGCCAGGCCGGGGGCGATGACGTTGTCGGGGGCGGAGTAGTACGCGTTGGAGCAGGCGGTGACCCGGCCGCCGTTCTGCAGCGCCGCCAGGTCGAGGCTCAGGCCGTCGTACACCGACAGGTCGGGGCGCGCCTCGCCGTGGACGCGCAGCCGGGCGATGCCGCCGTCGGGGAACATGTTCAGCCGCACGTGCGTGTAGCGGCCGTCGTCGGCCACCTCCACCGGGTGCTCGGCGTCGCCGCGCAGCGGCAGCCGGGGCACGATCTCCACCCAGCGGGCGCCGGCCAGCTCGGCGGGCGACGGGTGTCCGTCCACGGCCGCCGCCTCGACCGACGCGTGGGTCGGGTGGTTGCCGGTGAACCAGGCCGTGTCGATGACCACGCCCCGGACGGCGCCGGGCAGCCCGAGCCGGACGATCGCCCAGTCGTGCCCCGGCTCGCGCCGCCGCCGCGTCTCCCACCCGTCGTACACCTGGCCCCTGCCGCCGAACGTCTCCGGCCGGAACGCCGGCCGGCCGGGCCGGATCAGGCTCTCCTTCTCGGCGAACGACTCGTCGCTGGCGGCGACGACCGAGCCGCCCAGCGTGCGCAGCGCCAGGTCGGGCAGCGTGGTGAAGCCGGCGGTGGGCCGCTGCGACATCATCTACTTCTCTCCCAGCAGGAAGGTCCCGTACGGCTCTCCGTCGACGGGTCGGCCCCGGAGCCACGTGGTGAGCACCACGCCCTTCAGGGTGCGGCCGTGGTACGGGGTGACGGGATTGCGGTGGTGGAGGCGGCCGGCGTCCACGAGGTTCGGGGCGTCGGGGTCGAAGGCCACCAGGTCGGCGTCATTGCCCGGCTTTATCGCGCCTTTTCGCGAAATTTCGGCTATTGCGGCTGGATGGGTGGACATCCAGCGGGCCACGTCCGCCAGCCCGTACCCCCTGCGGGACGCCTCCGTCCAGACGGCGGACAGCCCGAGCTGGAGGGAGGCGACGCCGCCCCAGGCGGCGGCGAAGTCGGGCGCCTTGAGGTCGGCGGTGGACGGCGAGTGGTCGGAGACGACGCAGTCGAGCACGCCGCGCGCCAGGCCGTCCCAGAGCAGGTCGCGGTTGGCCCCGTCGCGGATCGGCGGGCAGCACTTGAAGCTCGTGTCGCCCTCCGGCACCTGCTCGGCCGTGAGCGTGAGGTAGTGGGGGCAGGTCTCGGCGGTGACCGGCACGCCCCGCGCCCGGGCGGCCTCCAGGGGTTCGAGGCAGGCGGCGCTGGAGACGTGCAGCACGTGCACCCGCGCGCCGGTCTCCTCGGCCAGCCGGATCACCTGCTCCACGGCGCTCCGCTCGGCCGCGCCGGGCCGCGACTCCAGGAAGTCCCGGTACGTGGGTCCGGCGGGCTCGGCCAGCAGCGCCGGGTCCTCGGCGTGCACCACCAGGAGCCCGCCGAACCCGGCGATCTCGACCATCGCCCGCCGCGCCTCGCCGGGGCCGAGCGGCGGGAACTCGTCCACCCCGGAGGGCGACAGGAAGCACTTGAACCCGCGCACCCCGCGCTCGTGCAGCGGCCGGAGCTGCTCCACGTTGCCCGGGACGGCGCCGCCCCAGAAGCCGGTGTCCACGTGGCAGCGGCCCTCGGCGGCGCGCAGCTTCGCGTCCAGGGCGTCGGGGCTGACGGTGGGCGGGATGGAGTTGAGCGGCATGTCCACGATCGTGGTGACGCCTCCGGCCGCCGCCGCCCGGGTCGCCGACGCGAACCCTTCCCAGTGGGCGCGGCCCGGCTCGTTCACGTGGACGTGGGTGTCGACCAGGCCCGGCAGGAGGGGCAGGTCGCGCAGGTCGACGTCCTCGGCGGCCTCGACGGGGGCGGCGTACGCGTGCAGCGCCGTGATCCTCCCCCCGCGCACGGCGACGGCGGCGGGCCGCACGCCTTCGGGGGTGACCACCCTCCGCGACCGCACCACCAGCTCGTCCATGACCGTCTCCTTCCCCCGTCCCTTCATCGCGTGCCGCATGCGCCGGGAGTCAGAGGCGATCGGCGGCCAGGCGGGCCGCCAGGCGTTCGAGGAGGGCGGCGGCGTCCGTCATGCAGCGCTCGGGGTCGGGCTCCAGGTCGGTGAGCGCGTACGCGGCCTCGATGCCCGCCGCCTTCAGGTCGGCGTCGGACAGCGTGCGGCGCCCGCAGACGGCGACCACGGGCACGCCCGCCCTGGCCGCCGCCTGAGCGACCCCGACGGGGGCCTTGCCCCGCAGCGACTGCTCGTCCAGCGATCCCTCCCCCGTGACCACCAGCCGGGCGCCCTTCACCAGCTCACCGAACCCCAGCAGGTCGAGCAGGTACTCGATGCCGGGACGGATCTCCGCCCCCAGGAACGCCAGGGCGGCGAAGCCCACCCCGCCGGCCGCCCCCGCGCCGGGCGCGCCCGCGACGCCCATGGGCCGCGGCCGGTCGTCGTGCTCGACCGCGCCCACGAGCCCGTGCGTCCTGGTGGCCACGGCGGCCAGCCTGGTCAGAGCGGCCTCCAGCACCTTGACCTGCGCCGGGTCGGCGCCCTTCTGCGGGGCGTAGACGGCCGCGGCGCCGTGCGGGCCGAGGAGGGGGTTGTCGACGTCACTGGCCACCACGAACTCGATGCCCGAGAGGTCGGCGAAGTCGCTGATGTCGATGCGGTCGAGCCCGGTGAGCGCCGCCCCGCCGGGCTCCAGCTCCTTGCCGTCCGCGTCGAGGAACCGCGCGCCGAGGGCCCGCGCCATGCCCGCCCCGCCGTCGGTGGACGCGCTGCCGCCCAGGCCCAGCACGACCCGCCGGGCGCCCCGGGCCACGGCGTCGGCGACGAGCTCGCCCGTGCCGTGGCTGGTGGCGGTCAGGGGCTCGCGGCCGCCGGGCAGCCGGCGCAGCCCGGACGCCTCGGCCAGCTCGACCACCGCGGTCGGGACTCCGCCGTCCCCGGCGCCGGAGGGCGTCCCGGTGGGATGCCAGGCGTAGGAGGCCCGTACGGGCAGGCCGGTAGGGCCGGTCACCTCCAGCGTGACCCGGGTGAAGCCGCAGGCCACCACCGCGTCCACCGTGCCGTCGCCGCCGTCGGCCACCGGCAGCTCCACCACCGGGACGCCCAGTCCGGCCGACACCCTGGCGGCGACCTCCGCGGCCGTCAGCGAACCCTTGAACTTGTCCGGGGCGACAAGCACGTGCTCAACCACTGCGAACTCCCACGCGACGACGAACGTTGCCCGGCCCTCCCACCCCGCCCGGCCGGTCGAGCGGTCGGAGCGGCGGCGTGCCGGCGTGGGACTCATCATCACACTTCCCCCGCCTCCGCCCGGCGGGGGTTCCCGGTGAGCCGGCGACGGGTCAGCGGCCGCGGCGGGTGGAGGCGGAGGCGCCGGTGCGCGTCCGATCCTCGATCCACCGGGTGAGGGCGTCGAGGTGGCGGGGGGCCGGGCGGGCGCCGCCGTCCGTACGGACACGGTGGTCGGCGCCGGGGAACACCTCCACGGTCAGCGTCGCGCGGGGATGGCGGCCCGGACGGCAGGCCGCGCCCGCGAGCAGGCGGACGCTGTCGGCCACCGGGACCAGCTCGTCGGCGCCGCCGAAGAGCGCGAGGTGGGGGCAGCGCAGGCGGTGGACGTCCGGGAGGGGGGCGTGGTCCTGCTTGCGGCTGAGGAAGCCCCAGAGGCGCTCGTCCATGCCGGCCCAGTGGTCGCCGAGCGTCGACGGCCCGCCGCCCGCCTCCACGAGCCGTGCCGCCGCGGCGAAGCCGGCGCCGCGGCGTCCCGCGTCCACGAGGGCGTCGTACAGGGCGAGGGCCGTGTCGGCGTCCCGGGGGGCCGCGCCGGCTTGGCGCAGGCGGTTGAGCAGCGCGTGGCGTTCCTGGACCGCCGGAGTCGTCGCGGGGCCGCTGTTGGTGACCACCCAGGGCAGGTCGTCGCGGGCCGTGGCGGCGCGCAGGACGACCCAGCCGCCCTCGCTGTGCCCGAACAGTCCCACCGCGTCGGCGCGCACGCCGGGTCGCGTACGCAGGAAGTCCAGCGCGGCCACGGCGTCGGCGGCCAGGTCGTCGACGGTCGCGTCGCGCCAGTCGCCGGACGACGCGCCGACGCCGCGCTTGTCGTAGGACAGCACCGCGATGCCGGCCTCGACGAGGTGCCGGCGGATCGGGGGGAAGTAGGTGTCGTTGTCCCGGTCGGTCGGGCCTGACCCGCCGACCATCACCACGCCCGCGCCGCCCGCCGCGGTGCCGGGGACCGCCAGGGAGCCGGCCAGCGCCACCTCGCCGCTCGCGAAGGTGACGTCGTGCGCGTTCGGACGGGTCGGCATGCCCACCAGCCTACGGATCAAGGCGCGGGCGGAGGCCGGACGCCCGGCCGACGGCGTCAAGGGGCCCGTCGCGGCTCCGGGGTGACCGGGACGCCCCGTTCCCGCGCCAGCCGGGTCAGCCGGCGGTGCGCCCGGGCGCCCGCCTCCCCCGCCGTGTCGTGGGGCACGGTCCGCAGCTCTCCGTCCTCCACGACCGTCTCGCCGCCCACGAGCAGGCGGGCCAGCGGCGGCTGCGCGGTGGCGAGGACCAGCGCGCACACCGGGGCCTCCACCGCCGAGGCGAACGGCCCGTCCACCCGCCACAGCGCCACGTCGGCCAGCTTGCCGGGCTCCAGGGGGCCGAGCTCGTGACCACGGCCGAGGTTGCGGGCCCCGCCCAGGGGGGCCAGCTCCAGCGCCTGGCGGGCGGTCAGCGCCGTGGGCCCGTTCAGCGCCCGCTGGAACAGCAGGGCCTGCCGCATCTCCCCCGCCAGGCCGGTCAGCTCGGCGGAGGCGCTGCCGTCGACGCCGAGGCCCACGTTCGCGCCGCGCCGCAGCATCTCGGACACCCGGGCGACGCCCGCGCCGAGCCGGCCGTTGGACGACGGGCAGTGCGCGGAGCCGGTGCCGGTCGCGGCGAACCGGTCGATGTCGGCGTCGCTCAGGTGGACGGCGTGCGCCACCCACACGTCCTCGCCGAGCCAGCCGAGCTTCTCCATGTGATCGACCGGCCGCACACCCGTCTGCTCCAGGCAGAGCTCCTCCTCGTCGAGCGTCTCGGCCAGGTGGGTGTGCAGGCGCACGCCCTTGGACCTGGCCAGCGCCGCCGCCGCGGTCATGAGGTCGGAGCTGACCGAGAACGGCGAGCACGGCGCCACCGCGATCCGCAGCTTCGAGGAGAACGACGGGTCGTGGTAGGTGTCCACGGCCTCGGCGGTGGCGTCGAGGATGGCGTCCAGCGGCTCGACCACCTCGTCCGGCGGCAGGCCGCCCCGTGACCGGCCGCGGTCCATGGAGCCGCGCGCGGGGTGGAAGCGCAGGCCCACCGCGCGGGCGGCGTCGATCTCGGCCGCCAGCAGGTCGCCGCGGCCCCGGGGGAAGAGATAGTGATGATCGCTGGAGGTCGTGCACCCGGACAGCGCGAGGTGGCCGAGCCCCGCCGTCGCCGCGCCGTGGACCACCTCGGCGTCCATGGCCGCCCACACGGGGTAGAGCGTCACCAGCCACTCGAACAGCGTCGCGTCCTGGGCCAGTCCCTGGGAGGCCCACTGGTACAGGTGGTGGTGGGTGTTGACGAGGCCGGGCGTCACCAGGCAGCCGGTGCCGTCGATCCGCTCCGCGCCGGCCGCCCCGGGGACCTCGCTCATGGGGCCGAGGGCGGCGATCCGGTCGCCCTCGACGAGGACGTACCCGCGGCGGATCTCGGGCCCGGCGACGGGCGCCACGTACGCGTTCTCGATGAGCAGCGCGCTCAAGCGCCTCCCTCCCCCCGTGGCGAGCCGGCCGTCGCCCTGCGGCCGGCGGCGAGGCGTACGGCGTCGAGGATCTTCTCGTAGCCGGTGCAGCGGCACAGGTTGCCCGCCAGCGCCTCGCGGATCTCCGCGTCGGAGGGCCGCTCGACGCGGCTCAGCAGGTCGTGGGCCTGCACGATCAGGCCGGGCGTGCAGAAGCCGCACTGGACGGCGCCGCACTCCACGAACGCCTCCTGGACGGGATCCAGCCGGCCGGCCTCGGCCAGGCCCTCGACGGTCCGCACGCGGCGGCCGTCGGCCTGCCCGGCGGCGACCAGGCAGGCGCAGACCGGCGTGCCGTCGAGGTACACGGTGCAGGAGCCGCACTCGCCCTGCTCGCAGGCGTTCTTGGAGCCGGGCAGCCCCAGCCGCTCGCGCAGCACGTACAGGAGGCTCTCGCCCTCCCAGACGTCGTCGGCGGTCTCCT
The DNA here is from genome assembly GCF_031570565.1 of Nonomuraea sp. 3-1Str. Classification (NCBI taxonomy): domain Bacteria; kingdom Bacillati; phylum Actinomycetota; class Actinomycetes; order Streptosporangiales; family Streptosporangiaceae; genus Nonomuraea; species Nonomuraea sp. 3-1Str. The sequence goes on along the minus strand of NZ_JALHBK010000027.1, from coordinate 43,652 downwards.
CGCGGCCGTTGACGGTGAGCGTGACGCGCATCAGGCGGCCCTCCTTCCCACGTGGTCGTGCCAGGCCCAGGTCAGCGTCCGCCGGGCCATCACGGCGACGGCGTGCCTGCGGTAGGCGGCGGTGCCGCGCACGTCGTCGATCGGCGAGGCGGCGGCCGAGCACAGCTCGCCGAAGCGCCGCAGCAGCCCCGCGCCGAGCGGCGCCCCGGGCGGCGCGTCCCAGTCGAGCTCGCGGGCCAGGAAGTCCTCGGCCTCCGTCGCGCGCAGCGGCGTGGGCCCGGCCGAGCCGATGCCGGTGCCGGCCCGCCGCTGCGCCGGGTGCAGCGCCAGGGCGAACGAGCAGACCGCGATGACCATGGCGTTACGGGTGCCGACCTTGGAGAAGTACTGCGGCCCGGCGGCGACGCCGGCGCGCACGGCCCGGATCAGCTCGTCCGGCTCCAGCGCCGGCCGCTTCACGCCCAGGTAGAAGGCGTGGGCCGGGATCACCCTGACTCCCCGGTCGCGCGACTCGACCTCGACGACGGCGCCCGCGGCCAGCAGCGGCGGGTGGCTGTCGCCGGCGGGGGAGGCCGCGCCGAGGTTGCCGCCGACCGTCCCGCGGTTGCGGATCTGCGGCGAGCCGACGGTCCGCGACGCCTGCGCCAGCCCCGGCAGCACGCCGCCCAGCTCCTCGACCACGGTCGTGTACGGCACGCCCGCGCCGAGCCGGCACACGCCGTCCGCCACGGACCACTCCCGCAGCTCCGCCACCCGGGTGAGGTCCAGCAGCGCCTCGGGCCTGCGCACGCCGAAGTTGATCTCCACCATCACGTCGGTGCCGCCCTGGAGGGGCAGCGCCTCGGGCCGGTCCGCCTTGGCGGCCAGCGCCTCCTCCCACGTCGTGGGGCGCAAGAAGTCCATCGTCACTCCCAACCGTCACTCCCAGGCGAATCCGGGCTCGGGCGCGTCGTCCCGCAGCACGGTCCCCTCGATGAGGCCGTAGGGGCGGTCGGCGGCATGGAACACCTCGTTGTCGTTGTCGAGGCCGAACGGCGACAGGTCCACGGCGACGTGGTGCCGGTTCGGCAGCGCGAGCCTGATCTCGCAGATCCCGGGGCACTCCGACAGGGCCCGCTCCCCCATGGCGTACAGGGTCTGCTGGAGCGACAGGCTGTGCGTGCCGGCGAACGCCTCCAGCAGGCAGGACCGCACCCGCTCGTACGAGTCGCCGTAGGAGGGGGTGTCGCCGGCGTGCCGCCACCGGGCGGTGACGGCGGTGGCGAGCACGCGGTCGGTGGCGGGCGGGAGGGTCGTGTACTCGTCGACGGCGTAGCCGTGGAACTCCGAGCCGGTGGTGTTGAGGACGACGAGGTCCGTCAGCCCCGACACGACGGTGGCCCGGCCGTCGCGGTCGTGGTGGACGACGCAGGTGCGTACCTCGCCGCCCCGGCGTACGAACGAGTGGCCGGTGACGGGGATCCGGTCCCAGGCGTACTCCTCGACCTCCACGCGGGCGTGGCGGATCGCCTGCTGCGCGGTGGTGAAGTGGCGGGCCAGCAGCAGCGCGAAGTCCTCGACCTGGTCCACGCCGTGCTTCCTGGCCAGGGCGTACACGGTGTTCTTCTGCGTGTCGGTGGGCAGCACGGCGGTGTTGTCGCCGGTCAGGTGCACGGCCTCCATGTCGCCCGACAGGGAGGTGCTGACGTTGACGTCCTTGAGGTGGTGGGTCGCTCCGTCCCTCGTGACGCGCACGAGCCTGGTCTCCGCCTTGCCGTAGCGGTTGGGCCCCAGGATGATCGCCATCTAGCTCCCTCGGTAGGTGGAGTACGCGTACGGGCTGAGCAGCAGCGGCACGTGGTGGTGCGCCGAGGGGTCGGTGACGGTGAAGGCGACGACGACCTCCGGGTAGAAGGTCTCGGCCAGGTAGCCGCCGGTGTCGAAGACGACGCGGTTGACGCCGGGGCCGGGCGTCCAGCCGGTGATCCGGCCGTCCTCGTCGGTGCGGCCCTCGGCCAGCACCCCGCCGTCGTGCTCCAGCCGTACGAGGACGCCGGCGGCGGGACGGCCGCTCACCGCGTCGAGGACGTGCGTCGAGAAGCTCACGGCCTCTCACCCTGACTCACTGTGCCTCCCCGAGGAGCCTGCCGACGCGCAGCCGGGTGATCTCGGCCAGCTCGTGGCGGACGACGGCCCGCTCGGCGGCCTCGTCGTTGCCCAGGCGCTCGCGCAGCCTCGCCAGCATCTGGGTCCCCGTCAGGCCGGCGGCGCAGACCAGGTAGACGTGGCCGAACCGGTCCTCGTAGGCGTGGTTGCCCTCGGCCAGCTCCCGCCGCGTCCGGTCCTCCACGCCCGCCTGCTCCCGGCGCGACCAGGCCGCCTCGCGGGCGGCGCCCGCCGGGCGCTCGCCGATGCGCGGGTGCGCGGCCAGCGCCTCCAGCACGTCCGGCCAGTCCAGGCCGCGCACGGCCGCCTCGGCCGCGCCCGCGAGCCGTTCCGGGTCCTCGTACGGCCGGCCGGCCGCGACGGCGGTGGCGAACGCGCGGGAGGCGCAGCAGGACAGCAGCTCCCGCTCCGCCTCGGCGTCCGCCGCCGCGTTGAACCGGTCCAGGGCGGTGAGCGTCTCGGGCATGCCAGCAGTACACACATGCCCGTCATTCCCGGTCCATCCCCGAGAACTCCGAACCGCGCGCCCCGTTGGCCAGGTCTTTTCGTGGCATGCTCCAAGGCGCGTGCGCGGCGGGAACGGTCGGCGGCGCCTCCTAAACTGAGAGCATCATGACCTCACGCTCTCTCATCGGCGCCCACGTCTTCGTCTCCGGCGGCCTGGCCAAGGGCGGCCTCGCCTACATGGCCGAGATCGGCGCCGAGATGATCCAGGTGTTCGTCACCAACCCGCGCGGCTGGGCGCTCACCGAAGGCAGGTCCGACGAGGACGCCAAGCTCGCCGAGTCGGGCGTCGAGACCTTCGTCCACGTGCCGTACCTCGTCAACTTCGGCTCGCCCAGCCCCGAGACGCTCGCCAACTCGGTCGCGGTCCTGCGCCACACGCTGCGGCGCGGCGCCGAGATCGGCGCCAAGGGCGTCGTGGTCCACACCGGCTCGGCCGTGACGCAGCCGCGCGACGACGCGATGCGCCAGCTCCACGAGCACCTGCTGCCGCTGCTCGAAGAGATCCCCGACGGCGGGCCCGACGTGCTGCTGGAGCCGATGGCCGGGCAGGGCGCGATGCTGTGCGCGACGGTCGAGGACGTGGAGCCCTACCTGGCGGCCCTCGACTGGCACCCCCGGGCCGGGGTGTGCCTCGACACCTGCCACGCCTTCGCCGCCGGCCACGACCTCACGAGCGAGGAGGGACTGCGGGAGACGTTCGACACGCTGCACAAGGTGGCGGAGGGACGGCTCGGGCTCATCCACGCCAACGACTCCAAGGACGCGTGCGGCTCCAAGAAGGACCGCCACGAGAACATCGGGGCCGGCCTGATCGGCAGCGCGCCGTTCGGCGCGCTGATGCGTCACCCGGCGGTGGCGGGCGTGCCCATCTGCATCGAGACGCCCGGCAAGGCCGACCAGCACCGCGCCGACCTCGACCTGTTGAAGAGCCTGCGCGACCAGATCTGAGCCGGCCCTTCCGGGGAGGAAGGCTCGTGTGGGGCGCCCGCTGGCGCGATCCAGCGCCCCCGATTGGCGGATCGCGGCCAGAGGCTCGCGGCCCTGGCGGGCGCCCCTACACGTGGCCGGCGGACGGGCCCTACCCCCCGGCAGGGGCCCGGCGGCCGTGGTGACCTGGGCGGTCACCTGCGGATCCGGCGCATCAGGCGTGCGGTGAGCCCCCCCGGCTCGTCCCCCGATGCGCCGGGGTGGCTGGTCCGATGCCGAAACACTACGGTCGCGATCTTCCGGCCGACACCCGGTTTCCGCACAGCTCGATGAACGGTCTGTAGTCATCGCCATACGGAGCGTCGCCGTAGGACGAGCGGTCATTCCGGCGCGACGAGCGGTCTCCCAAGGGGCTCGCGCACCGGCGCGAGGGGTGTGAACGGCGAGTGAACGGAGCGCGGACACCCGGGGACGGCGAGGCAGAGCCCGACTACCCCGCTGTGACCAGCGGAAACCACCGCGCGTCACAGAACCTGGTCAGGCGGGAGGGGGCAGGCACGCGGGCAGGTCGACGCACGGCTTTCACACCCGCCTGGTCCCCGCGCGAGCGTACCCCTCACGCCCCCTGGGTGCTGCCCCGAGCCTCCAGGTCCGGGCAGGGCCGGGCGAGGGGGCCGGACGAGGGGGCCGGGGATCAGGTGCAGGCGCCCCTGTGCTGGTGGACGAGCGCCTCACGGACCTGCCGGCTGTGGCGGCGGCTGACCCTGAGGATCTCCGTGCCGACGGTCAGGGTCACCCTGCCGCCCTCGAAGCGCATCTCGCTCACGTGCCGCGCCGACACGAGCGTGCTGCGGTGGACCCTGATGAAGCCCGCCTCGGCCCAGCGCCGCTCCAGCGCGGCCAGCGACATGCGGACGAGGTAGCTCCCGTCGACCGTGTGCAGCCGCACGTAGTCGCCCTTGGCCTCGGCGAACCAGATCGACTGCTGCGGCACGAAGCGGGTGCGCCCGCCCAGCTCGACCGGGATCACGTCCTCGTGGCCGGGCTCGGCCGCCGGACCGGCGGCGGCCTGGAGCCGGCGGACGGCCTCCGACAGGCGCTCGGCGCGGACGGGCTTGAGGAGGTAGTCGACGGCCTCCAGCTCGAACGCCTGTACCGCGCACCGCTCGTGGGCGGTGACGAAGACGAGCTTGGGCGGGCTCGGGAAGCCGCCGACCAGGCGGGCCAGGTCGAGCCCGCTCAGGCCGGGCATCTCGATGTCGAGGAACACCCCGTCGAGCCGGTCGCCCGCCCCGATCATCTGGACCATGTCCTGGAGGGCAGCGACGCCGTCGGACGCGGTCAGCACCTGCTCGACCCGCGCGTCCTGGCGGAGCAGGTATGCCAGCTCCTCCAGTGCGGGCAGTTCGTCGTCAACGGCCAGGAGACGCAGCATGGCATCTACGCTGACGCAAGAACGCCAAGGTCACAAGCGATACGCAAACCCACAGTAAAGATTTGGCCACAAAGAGCCAGATCCTCTCCTGGTTTGCCCCGATCAAGAGTTACTCGGGCCCTTCGCCCGGCTCCTCCTGATACGAGTAACGCTGCTCGCCCCACGGGTCGGCGATGTTGTGGTAGCCCCGGTCCTCCCAGAAGCCCCGCCGGTCCTCTAACAGGTACTCCACGGCCCGCACCCATTTGACGCTCTTCCACGCGTACAGGTGGGGCACCACGAGGCGCACCGGGAGGCCGTGCTCCGCGACGAGGGGCTTGCCGTCGAGCTCCAGCGCGAACAGCGTGTCGGCGGCCGTGAAGTCGGACATCCGGATGTTGGCGCTGTAGCCGTACTCGGCCCAGATCATCACGTGCCGCACCCGGGGGTCGGGCGGCGCGGCCTCCAGGATGGCGGCCGGACTCACACCGCGCCACTCGCTGCCCATGATCGACCACTTGGTGACGCAGTGGAGGTCGGCCAGCACGCTGCTGCGGGGCAGCCGCTCGAACTCGGGCCAGGTGACGCAGTGCTCCTCTCCGGAGGCGGTCGCGCCGAAGACGCGGAAGTCCCAGCTCTCCGGCTTGAAGGCGGGCACCCTGCCGTAGTGGATCACGGGCCGGCCGCGCGGCACGTACTGGCCTGGCGGCAGGCGCGACTGCTCCACGGGCACTCCCCTCGCACGGTGTCGTGGTCCGGAGCCATCCTCCCACCCGGGCCGCGGGGGATCCGCGTCCGGGTGCGATACGTGTTCCCCGGCGGTGCGCTACTATGACGGGACTATGCGCACCGCGATCCAGTTTTGGTATGGCGACGGACCCGAGTCCGTTCGCCATCTGACGCTGCGCTAGCAGACAGGCGAACGAAAGGCCCCGGGTCCGTCAGGACCCGGGGCCTTTCGCGTTGTCCGGACACTTTTCCCTTCCCGAACTTCACTTCCAGCGGCATCACTTCAAGGAGGCACAGATGGTGATCGTGATGGGCCAGGAGGCCACGCGTGAGGACGTCGAGTCGATCGTGGCGGTCGCCACGGCGGCCGGGGTCGAGGCGTTCGTGAGCAGGGGCGTGCAGCGCACGATCGTCGGCCTGGTGGGCGACGTGGCCCAGCTCGACGCCGCGGGGCTGCGCGGCATGGACGGCGTGCGGGACGTGATGCGCGTGTCGACCCCGTACAAGCTGGTGAGCAGGGAGAACCATCCCGAGCGTTCGACCGTCCACGTGGGCGGCGTGCCGATCGGGCCCGGCACCGTGACGCTGATCGCGGGCCCGTGCGCGGTGGAGACGCCCGAGCAGACACTGGGGGCGGCCCGGATGGCCCAGGCGGCGGGCGCGACGCTGCTGCGCGGCGGCGCCTACAAGCCGCGCACGTCGCCGTACGCCTTCCAGGGACTGGGCGAGCAGGGGCTGCGCATCCTGGCCGACGTGCGGGAGGAGACGGGCCTGCCGATCGTGACCGAGGTGGTCGACGCCCACGACGTGGCGCTCGTCGCCTCGTACGCCGACATGCTCCAGGTCGGCACCCGCAACGCGCAGAACTTCGCGCTGCTCCAGGCGGTCGGCGCGGCGGGCCGGCCGGTCATGCTCAAGCGCGGCATGAACGCCACGATCGAGGAGTGGCTGATGGCCGCCGAGTACATCGCGCAGCGCGGCAACCTCGACATCGTGCTGTGCGAGCGGGGCGTCAGGACGTTCGAGACCGCCACCCGCAACACGCTGGACATCTCGGCGGTGCCGGTCGCGCAGCGCCTGTCGCACCTGCCGGTGATCGTGGACCCGTCGCACTCGGGCGGGCGGCGTGACCTGGTGCTGCCGCTCACCCGCGCGGCCGTGGCCGTGGGCGCCGACGGTGTGATCATCGACGTGCACCCGCAGCCGGAGCTGGCGCTGTGCGACGGCCCGCAGGCGCTGGTGGACGGCGACCTGGACGAGCTGGCCACGGTGATGCGGGACCTGCCGCCGCTGCTCGGCAAGACCGCCGCGGCGGCGCTGACCGTCTGACGCGCCCGCGGATGTGCCCGCGGATGTGCCCGTCCCGCCACGAGCGACCTGCCGTGGTACGGCGGCCCGGCCACGAGCCCGCCGCCGTACCGCCCCGCACGGGCTCTACAGGGTGTACTCCTGGATGGAGTCGGCGAGCTGGACGGCCAGCTCCTCGGCGTCGAGGCGCTTCTCGATCTGCTTGAGGTCCTCGATCTTGGCGCGGGTCTCGGCCCGCTTGGGGGCGAGGAGGCTGCAGCAGTCCTCGTCGGGCAGCTCGGAGATCTCCAGCGTGCCGATGCGCCGGGCCTCGGCCATGATCTCGGTCTTGTCCCAGCCGACCAGCGGGCGCAGGATCGGCAGCTCGACGGCGTGGTCCTGGGCGGTGATGTTGGTCAGCGTCTGGGAGGAGACCTGGCCGAGCGCGTCGCCGGTGATCAGCGCCGCGGCGCGGATGCGGTGGGCGACCTCCTCGGCGGTCTTGAGCATGAGCCGCCGCTGGGTGATCACCGCGAGCCGGTCCTGGCCGGAGGTGCGGATCGACTGCTGCGCCTTGCCGAACGGCACCACCCACAGCCGCGACTGGCCCTGGAAGCGGTCCAGCTTGCGGACCAGCGCGTACGCCTTGTAGATCGACTCCGAGGTGGTGAACGGGATGCCGGAGAAGTGCAGGAAGTCGACGTGGAGGCCGCGCCGCATCATGCGGTAGGCGGCCACCGGCGAGTCGATGCCGCCCGACATGAGGACGAGCGCCCGGCCGCTGCTGCCGACCGGCAGCCCGCCCTGGCCGGGCAGCCCGCCGGTGAAGACGAACACCTCGTCGCGGTCGACCTCGATGTGCACGGTCAGCTCGGGACGCCGCAGGTCGACCGGCAGGCCGTACTCGTCGTTGATGGCGCCGCCGACGAGCCGGTCGAGCTCGTTGGAGCGCAGCGGGAAGCGCTTGTCGCGGCGGCGGGACCGGACCGCGAACGGCGCCTTGCGCCGAACCTCGTCGGTGTCGCGCACGAGCTCGATGCCGGCCTTCAGGACGGTGTCGGGGTCCTTGGCGACGCGCCAGGCGGGGTGGATCCAGACCAGGCCGGGGACGTCGGCGACCCGCCGGGCCACGGTCTCGGCCTGCTCGGGGGTCGAGCCCGCGGGCAGGAAGATCGCGATGACGCCGTGCCTCTTGCGCACGTCGAGCTCCAGGCCGAGCTCCTTGAGGGCGTGGCGGATGTTGGCGATCAGGCGCCGCTCGAACAGCTCGCGATTCTTGCCCTTGAGGACGATCTCGCCCAGCTTGAGCAGAACGCACGGCTCGCCCAGGGCGGACATCGTCATGGTGGAACCTCCGGGGAAGACAGGGATGCGCGCCGCGGGCAACGCCGCGACCCATCGAGTTTAGTCCGCCCGCGGCCTCACAGCTCCGCCCGGGCAGCTGTGAGCAGTTCTCATGTTCCCGACACGCCCACTTGACAGATAGTCCGGTTATCCATGCGTATGGGACAGGACAACTGGCACAATCCGGTGACCCCTATTGCAAGGAACTCCACCGTATGTCTTCCGCTGTTAACCACTTCACCCATGGGCTCATCACGCCGGTCCTCGCCTACGTGATGTCGTGCATGGGCTCGATGCTCGGACTGCGGCTGACCGCTCAGGCTCGCGCCTCGCGCGGCGCCTCGCGGGTGCGCTGGCTGCTCGGGGCGGCCGTCTCCATCGGAGGCACGGGCATCTGGGTCATGCACTTCATCGCGATGATGGGATTCCAGGTCGAGGGCACCCAGATCAGGTTCGACGTACCCCTCACCGCCGCCTCCGCGCTGGTCGCCATCGTGGTCGTCGGCACCGGCCTGTTCCTCGTGTCGTACGGCCGCGGCCGGGTGCTCGCGCTGCTCGGCGGCGGTCTGCTGACCGGCCTCGGCGTGGCGAGCATGCACTACCTCGGCATGTACGCGATGAACATGTCCGCGCACGTCTCCTACGACCGCACGTTCGTCGCCGCCTCGGTGGTCATCGCCGTGGTGGCCGCCACCGCCGCCCTCTGGTTCACCATGCGGGTCCAGAGCCCCGTCTGGATCGCCGGCGCGGCCCTGGTCATGGGCGTGGCCGTCTCCGGCATGCACTACACCGGCATGTACGCGCTCATGGTCACGGTCGACCCCGAGCCCGGCGTGGTGGGCGGCGCCGACGCGCTCGACTTCCTGGTGCCCCTGATGACCGTGATCAGCCTGATCACGTTGACCATGCTGCTCATGGTGATCCTGTCGCCCTCGGAGCAGGAGCTGAACGAGGACGCGGAGCTGACGGCCCGCCTGGAGCAGCGCAGGCGCACCCGGCAGCAGCTCACCGACACCCCGCTCGCCGAGGCCGCGCCCATCACCGGCACCGGCCGGCGCCAGCGGGGCGGCCCGCTGTTCGCCGCGCCCGTCCCCGACCAGCCCTTCGCTCCCGGCGCCCACGCTCCCGGGACTCACCCGCACGGCTCCCCCGCGCCCGATTCCTTCACCCCCGGACCGCAGCAGGCCCCTTACTCCGGCCGTCCGTATCCCGACGCCCGCGCGGAGCCCGGACAGGGCGCGCCCGTCATCCCGTTCCCCGGCACGCCCGCCGGGCAGCACCAATCGCCCGAGCCCGCCGCCGACCCCCGGCAGCAGCCTTCCGGAAAGAGATCACGATCTCGCCGTAGGTAGTTGATTTCGGTCGAGCCGAGCCCGATACTCCAGGCATTGCCGAGGGGGGCTCACGTTGCCGATCGACCAGTTCTCGTACGGGTTACTCACGCCCGTTCTCGCCTACGCCATGTCCAGCGTCGGCTCGCTGCTCGGCCTGCTGCTGGCGTCACGGGCGCGCCTGATCGGCGGGCGGGAGAGCCGGTTCTGGCTGGCCGGCGCGGCGCTCGCCATCGGCGGCACCGGGATCTGGACCATGCACTTCATCGCGATGATCGGCTTCGCCGTGGAGGGCACGGAGATCCACTACGACGTCCCGCTGACCGCCGCCTCCGCGCTGCTCGCCGTGGCGGTGGTGGGCGCGGGGCTGTTCCTCGTCTTCCGCGGCGGCGAGCAGGGCTCGCGTCCGATCGCGGGTGGCGAGCAGGGCTCGCACGTCGCCGCGGGTGATCGGCAGGGCTCGCACCTGATCGCGGGCGGCGTCCTGACGGGCCTCGGTGTGGCCGGCATGCACTACCTGGGCATGACCGGGATGCGCCTGGACGGCCACATCTCCTACGACCCCGTCACCGTGATCCTGTCGGTGGCGATCGCGATCGCGGCGGCGACGGCCGCGCTGTGGTTCTCGCTGCGCGTCCGGGGCGCCCTGCGTACCGGCGGCGCGGCCCTGGTCATGGGTGCGGCCGTCTCCGGCATGCACTACACCGGCATGTACGCCATGGCCGTGGAGGTGCACTCCGGCGGGACGACCGTCGGGGGCACCGAGCCGATCGACTTCCTGGTGCCGCTCGTCGTCGGCGTCAGCGTGGTGACCGTGGGCCTGCTGCTGGCCGTGCTGCTGTCGCCGTCGGAGCGGGAGGTGCGCGCCGAGCGGGAGTTCCAGGACCGCATGCTGGGACGTGAAAGGGGCGCGCCGGAACCAGATCTGTTCGGCACGCCCCGTGGATGACGCCGCCCGTGGCCGCCCCCGTGACCTTCCGGGCGGGCGTCTCCTGGGTACGGCTCGCGTCGCGTAGTGGGCCGCCAACTCGCCGCGGCGCAAGCCGTACCCCGAAGGGGATCGTCGGTGACCCCTCGGCTCCGAAGGTACGGCCCGCCGCTTGCAGGCGGCTTACAGGTCGCTTCCGGCCCGCGTGCCCGCCCGGGCGCCGCTATCCGAAGAAGACCTCGGCCTCGGCGTACCTCTCCACCGGCACGGTCTTCAGCTCGGAGGTGGCCTCGTCGAGGCTGACGCGGACGATGTCGGTGCCGCGCAGCGCGACCATCGTGCCGTGGTCCCCCTCGTGGGCCGCGTCGATGGCCTGGAGCCCGAACCGGGTGGCCAGGACGCGGTCGAACGCGGTGGGCGTGCCGCCGCGCTGGATGTGGCCGAGCACGGTGGTGCGGGCCTCCTTGCCGGTGCGCTTCTCGATCTCCTTGGCCAGCACCTCGCCGATGCCGCCCAGCCGTACGTGGCCGAACGCGTCGAGCTCGCCGGCCTGGAGCGCCATCTGTCCCTCGATCGGGTGGGCGCCCTCGGCGACCACGAGGATGGGCGAGTAGCGGGTGCGGAAGCGGGACTCGACGTACTCGCAGACCCGGTCGATGTCGAACGGCTTCTCCGGGATGAGGATGACGTTGGCGCCGCCCGCCATGCCGGCGTGCAGCGCGATCCATCCGGCGTGGCGGCCCATGACCTCGCAGATCAGCGCGCGATGGTGGGACTCGGCGGTCGTGTGCAGCCGGTCGATGGCCTCGGTGGCGATGTTGACGGCCGTGTCGAAGCCGAAGGTGTAGTCGGTGCCGGACAGGTCGTTGTCGATGGTCTTGGGCACGCCCACGACCTTGACGCCGCGCTCGAACAGCTGCCGGGCGACCCCCAGCGTGTCCTCGCCGCCGATGGCGATCAGCGCGTCGACGCCGCCCGACGCGAGGTTCTCCTTGATCCGGTCGACGCCGCCCTCGATCTTGATGGGGTTGGTGCGCGAGGACCCGAGGATCGTGCCGCCGCGCGGCAGGATGCCCCGCACGGCCTGGATGTCCAGCGGCATCGTGTCGCCTTCGAGGGGCCCGCGCCAGCCGTCGCGGAACCCGACGAACTCGTGGCCGTAGACGCTGACTCCCTTGCGGACGACGGCCCTGATGACAGCGTTGAGACCAGGGCAGTCGCCGCCCCCGGTCAGCACTCCAATACGCATGACGGGTTCCTCCCGTTGGGCTTCACACGGCCAGAACCGCATTGTGCCCACATCCGCGGGCACTGGTCTAGACCAAACGCGGGGCGTAGTGATCGCCAGGCCCTCAGGACTTCGCCTGCCGCTTCCCTACCCGGGTCGCGCGCGGCACAATCCGGGAAGACGATCTTCGCCGTGGGTCGTGCCGGCTCGTGCGCCGTCACGGGTGCCGCTCGTCCAAGGAGAAGCCCTGATGGCTGTGCACCGCTCCCCCGAGGGCGATGATCGGCTGTCGCACCGCGAAGAATGGGAGCCGCCGTGGGAGTTGTGCTGGTGACCGGAGCCACCGGAGGGATCGGGACGGCGCTGGTCGGCGCGCTCATGGGCGCCGGGCATCAGGTGATCGCCGTGGGGCGCGACGTCGGGCGGCTGGACGTGCGCGGGATCGAGGCGGACCTGGCCGAACCCGGGACGCTGGCCGCCGCCGTGGGCACGCTGGAGGAGGCGGGCGAGCTGGCGGACGTGCGGGCGGTGGTGCACTGCGCGGGGATCTCCCCCGTCGAGGCCGTCGCCGAGGCCGGCCCCGAGACGTGGCGGCGGACGATGGCGGTGAACGTGGCCTCCGCCGCCGAGCTGGTACGGCTGACGCTGCCCGCGTTGCGGCGGTCCAGGGGACATGTGATCTTCGTCAACGCCTCACCCGGGATGACCGGCGTCCCCCGCTGGTCGGCGTTCGTCGCCAGCAAGGCGGCACTGCGCGAACTGGCCGATTCGCTGCGCGAGGAGGAGGCCGTCCATGGGATACGCGTCACCACGATCTATCCCGCGGCGACGGCCACCGACCTGCTGGGTGAGGTCAGGAGCGCCTTCGGGCGCCCGTACGACCCCGAGGCGTGCATCCGGCCGCAGACGCTGGCCGCGATGATCGTCTGGGCGCTGAGCGCACCGGCCGACGCCTACGCCTGCGAGCTGTCCGTCCTGCCATCCCCGCGCTGACCCTCTCGCCGCGAGCGACCCGCCGCCCGCGCACCAGGTCTGTACGTCCACGCGTCCATGCCCATGGAGGGCGTTGAAGAAGACGTCAACCTTCGGTTGACGCCCAGCTATCGTCAACCTATGGTTGACGTATGGATGGAACCGTTCGCCTCGACGAACTCATCAACGCGATCAAGAGCCGTCACCCCGACGGCGACCCGCTGGGGCAGCTCGCCGACGCCGTCGTGCTGGGTGAGCAGCTCGGTGAGGTGGCCGACCACCTGATCGGCCACTTCGTGGACCGGGCCCGGCACTCCGGCGCCTCGTGGACCGAGATCGGGCGCAGCATGGGCGTGACCAAGCAGGCCGCCCAGAAGCGCTTCGTGCCCAAGGAGACCTCGCTGGCCGAGGACCTGCGCTCGTACGGGCGCTTCACCGAGCGGACCCGGGCCGTCATCGTGGCCGCGCAGACGGGAGCCCGGGAGGCAGGGGCGCGGCACATCGAGCCGGAGCATCTGGTCCTCGGGCTGCTGAGCGAGCCGGACTGCCTGGCCGTGAAGGCGATGGACAAGCTCGGCGCGCCACCCGGCACGGTGCGTGAGGCCATGGAGACCCTCACCTCCGCGCGGCCCGGCGAAGGCTCCGGCGACGGCCCCGGGGACGACTCCCCCGCTGGGGCGGAGCCGGGTGCCGGGGGGCCGCCGTTCTCGCCGCAGTCCAGGAAGGCGCTGGAGCTCACACTGCGCGAGGCGCTGCGGCTCGGTCACAACTACGTCGGCACGGAGCACGTGCTGCTGGGCGTGCTCTCGCTGGGCGAAGGCCCGGCGGCGCACCCGGTCGCGACCGTGCTGGAAGGGCTCGGCGTGACCAAGGAGGCGGCGGAGCGGGAGATCAGGGAGGCACTCGCCGCCATCCTCCGCGACCGCGGCTAGCCGGCCTCGTTCCTGGCCGGCGGGGACGGGAGGAGGCGCGGGCCTGGCGTGCGGTCGCGGGCGATCCGTCGCAGCAGCTCGTGCAGGCCGAGGGGCGTCCGCGCCGGTCCCGGCGCCTTCCAGCGCGGGCACGGGCCCTCGCAGCGGATCAGCCGCCCGTACAGGCCGACGCGGGTACGGCCGGGGCCGGGGTGGAGGAAGGCGAGGGGCGCGCCGCTCCGGCCGGCACGCGTGAGGGCGGCGCGCATGTCCGGCGACCAGTACGCGTCCCATCCGGGGGACACCACGGCCCGCGCGCCGCGCAACGCGCCCGGCGTCAGGTCCACGCTGGTCAGGTACGCCAGCGGCACCCCGCTCCGCTCGGCCACGGCGACGGCGTGCCGCTCGTAGGCGGTGAAGAAGTCCGCGCCCGTCCCGTCGTACGGCCGGTCGAAGGTGACCTTCGGCGCGGGACCGCCGCCGGTCGCGAGGTCCCGGCCGCCCCAGGTGTTGTGCGCCTGCCAGGTGGTGACCGCGTTGACGAGGACCACGCGGCCGCGCGCGGAGGCGGAGCGGACGGTGATCGGCACGTACCGGCCGCCCCCGGTGGACGCGTCGAGCCGCACCAGGTAGACGCCCTCCCGCCAGCCGGTGGTGTCCACGGTCAGGGAGGGCCGCCAGTGGGCGGCGGTCACCATGCCGCCGACGGTGATGGGCGCCGCCTGCCGTACCCCCGGAACGGCCTCGGACCGCCAGACCGGCTCGGGACGCGCGCCCATGCGGAAGGCCTGCGCGGTGAAGGTGGGCGCGGTCGTGGACACCAGCAGCCGGAACCGCTCGCCCGGCAGCACGCTGACGCGGTCCGCGTAGCCCTCGATCTCGTGCTCGCCGCCCTGCTCGCCGACGCGCCACGCGGCCCGCGCGCCGCGCGCCCCCTGCCGCTCGCGTCCCGGACCGGCCGGCCCGGCCGCCCGTCCACCGCCACCCGGCCCCTCGACGCCCGGGCCCGCCCCGCTCTCCGAAGGCCGGCCGGAGACGGCTGGGGTGGGCAGCGGCGAGGGGCTCGGGGGCGGGGCGAGGCCGGGCGGCGGGGCGGCGCCGCACCCGGCGGCGAGCACGAGCGCCAGCCCGGCGACCATGATCCTGAACGCCGGGAGACCGGACGCGGGGACACCGAACGCGGGAACGCCGAACGCGGGAACGCCGACGGGGAAGCCCCGCGACGACGCCTTGGCGGCGGGAGACGTACGCACGGGACCCCATCGTCACGACCCCGGACCGGCCCGGCCGCCACTTGACCCACTCCTTAAGACCCCCGTACCCGGCCGCGACCCTCACACCGGCAGCACGCAGCCCGGGCTCTCCACCTCGTACGCCTCCCCCGTCGGCACCGGCACCCCGTCCTCCAGCGCGAACACCGTCACCCCGCCCGCGTGCTGGTTGGCCACGTACATCCGGTCGCCGTCGATGGCGAAGTGGCGCGGCCAGGCGCCGCCGGAGGGCACCTCCGCCACCAGGGTCAGGTCGTCGGCCCGCAGCACCGAGACGGTGTCCGGGCCCCGGTTGGCCACGTACACGAAGTCTCCCGCCACCTCCAGGTGGGACGGCTGGTTGCCGGCGGCCGCCCGCGAGGCGGAGCCGGTCACGCGGCTGCCGCCGTCGATGGCGGTGACGACGCCGTCCAGCTCGCCCACGACGTACAGGCGCGACCCGGCGAAGGCCATGTGGCGTGGGCCGGTGCCGGGCGGCAGGCGCAGCGGCTCCAGCGGCTCCCCGTCGAGCGTGTAGCGGCGGATCTCGTCCGTGCCGAGGTCGCTGACGTGCAGGACGTCCTCGTGGAAGACCGCCTGGTGGGCGTGCGGGCCCTCCTGGCGGTCGGCCACGGGGCCGGAGCCCTCGTGGCGCAGGGCGACCGCCGCGCCGGTGAAGACCCCGCGTTCGTCGAGCCGGTGCAGGGAGAGGGTGCCGTCGCCGTAGTTGGCGACCGCGAGGAGCGTGCCGGACGGGTGGACGGCCACGTGACACGGGAACCGGCCCTCGCTGGGACGCTCGGCCAGCGGCGACAGGCCGTCCTCGGCCCGGAACGCCGTGAGCCAGCCCTGCTCCAGCTCCCCCACCGCGTACAGCACCGGCAGATCGGGATGGGCGGCCAGGAATGACGGCGAGGCGATGCGGGTCAGCTCGCCGTCACCCGTGACGATGCCCGGGCCGTATCCGCCGATGTACAGGTGCTTCACGACAAGCGTCCTCTCATGGTTGACTGGAGCAATGAATTCGTTGACCCAAGCAAGGGTTTCTGAGATCAGAGCCTTCAACCGGTTCTATACGAAGGTCATCGGGGTTCTCCAGGCGGGGATGCACGACTCGGCGTACTCCCTCACGGAGGCGCGGGTGCTGTACGAGCTGGCGCACGCCGAGCCGATGGAGACCGGGGAACTGCGCGGGCTGCTGGGGCTCGACGCGGGCTACCTGAGCCGGATCCTCACCCGGCTGGAGGGCGACGGGCTGCTGTCGCGTGAGCGGTCGGCCGCCGACGCGCGCAAGCAGGTCGTACGGCTCAGCGAGGCGGGCACGACCACGTTCCGCACGCTTGACGCCCGGTCCGCCGAGGAGATCGAGAGGATGCTCGGCGGCATGGCCGAGAGCGACCAGGAGCGGCTGATGACCGCCATGGCGGCGATCAGGCGGCTGCTCGGCGACACCCCGGCGCGCGAACCGTTCGTGATCCGGCCGCCGCGCACCGGCGACCTCGGCTGGGCCGTCCAGCGGCACGCCGACGTCTACAGCCGCGAGTACGGCTGGGGCATCGCGTTCGAGCGGACCGTGGCCGGGCTCATGGGGAAGCTGGACTTCTCCTCCCGCGACGCAGGCTGGATCGCCGAGGCGGGCGGCCAGCGGCTGGGCTGCGTGTTCTTCGAGCACGTCGACGACCGCACCGCCAAGCTGCGGATGCTGCTGGTCGAGCCGTCCGCCCGGGGGCTGGGCCTCGGGCGACGGCTCGTCGAGGAGTGCGTGCGCCACGCCGCGGACTCCGGCCACGAGCGGATCACGCTGTGGACCCGCGACTGCCTGGTGAGCGCCCGGCGCATCTACGCGGCGGTGGGATTCGTCCTGGAGTCCAGCGAGAAGGGCCGGGAGAACGGCGTCGAGGTGGTCGACGAGATCTGGTCCCGCGACCTGTGACGGACCCGGCCCGCCGGCGCCGCCTGCCCCGCCACCGGCAGGCCCGGCCCGTCATCGTCGCCTGCCCGGCCACCAGTTGAGCGGCCCGGCCAGCCGCATCAGGCTGGGCACCAGCACCGCCCTGATCACCGTCGCGTCCACCAGCACGGCGACCGCCATGCCGACGCCGAGCATCTGCACGAACGTCACCCTGGCGGTGGCGTACGCGGCGAAGGACAGCGCCAGGATGCCGCCCGCCGCGGTGATCAGCGGCGCACCCCGCTGGAGGCCGGCCGCCACGGCCTCCGTGGTGTCGCCCGTCCTGGTGTACTCTTCCTCGATCCTGGACAGCAGGAACACCTCGTAGTCCATGGACAGGCCGTACGCGATGCACAGCATGAGGATGGGGATGCTGGGGTCGAGGCTGCCCGTGGGCGTGAACCCGAGCAGGCCGGACAGGTGCCCGTCCTGGTAGACCCAGACGAGCGCGCCGAACATGACGCCGAGGCTGAGCAGGTTGAGCACGGTCGCCTTG
Source organism: Nonomuraea sp. 3-1Str (assembly GCF_031570565.1). Lineage (NCBI taxonomy): Bacteria > Bacillati > Actinomycetota > Actinomycetes > Streptosporangiales > Streptosporangiaceae > Nonomuraea > Nonomuraea sp. 3-1Str. The sequence goes on along the minus strand of NZ_JALHBK010000027.1, from coordinate 26,232 downwards.
ACCGGGATGAGCAGGCTGCGGGTCATGGCGAACAGCAGGACGAACGTGACGCCCAGCATCAGCCCGAGGACCAGTGGCAGCCGGTCCACGACCGAGGCCCGGTAGTCCGCCAGCTCCGCCGGATAGCCGCCCACCAGCACGGGGAACGGCGGCTCGACGGCCCGCACGGCCGTCACCAGCCGCACCGGGTCGCCGGCCAGCGCCTCGGCCGAGGGCACCACCGACAGCCACGTGCCCTCCTTGCCGGTGAAGCGGGCCGGGTCTCCGGCGCCGGTCCGCCGGCCTTCCGCGTACGAGCCGGCCGCCGAGTCGACCTGGGCCACGCCGGGCAGCCGCGACAGCGCCACGGCGTAGGCGTCCACCGGCCCGCCGGCGCCCGCGGAGGCGGCCCGGCCCCTTGAGATGATCTGGATGGCGTCGGTCTCCTCGGCGGGGAAGCCCTGCCGGATGACCTCCTGAGTCTGCCGGGCCGGGGCGTCGGCCGGCAGGACGCGGTCGTCGGCCACGCCGAACCGCAGCCCCAGTAACGGCGACGCGAGCAGGAGCAGCAGCGCGGTCGCCAGGCCCCCGAAGACCAGTGGCCGGCGCATCACCCGGCCGGCGAGCGCGTGCCAGAAGCCGCCGGCCCCCTCCCGCCCGCCCCGCCGGGGCAGCATCGCGCCGCCGACGTAGGCGAGGACGGCCGGCAGCACGAGCACGGCCGCGACCACCCCTCCGGCGACGACGGCGATGCCCGCGTACGCGAACGAGCGCAGGACCCCGAACGGCAGCACGAACAGCACCGCCAGCGAGGCGGCCACGGTCAGCCCGCTGAAGAGCACGGTCCGCCCCGCGTGCTCGACGGCCGCGGCGACCGCCTCCACCCGGTCCAGCCCGCGCCGCGCCTCCTCGCGGAAACGGGCGATCATGAACAGGCAGTAGTCGACGCCGAGCCCGAGGCCCATCGCCAGCGTGAGATTGAGGGCGAACGTGGAGATCTCCGCGAACGCGAGCACCCCGCGCAGCAGCGCCAGCCCGACGACCATGGCGAACACCCCGGCCAGGATCGGCACCAGGGCCGCGGCGACCCGCCGCTGGTAGAGCCAGAGCAGGACGAACACCAGCGGGAAGATGACCAGCTCGGCGCGGACGAAGTCCTGGCGGGCCAGCGGCACGGTCTGGCGGAACACCTCCTCCCCTCCCCCGGCCCGCACCTGGAGGAGCGCGTCGCCCCGGGTGATCTCGGGGACCAGGCGGGGCAGCACGTCCTGCCTGACGTGGCCGGCGTCCCCGGGGACGCGCGCGACGATCAGCGCGTGCCGGCCGTCCTCGCTGCGCAGGGTCGCCGAGTCGCCGCGGGTCCAGTACGACGCGGCCTCGGCCACGCCGTACGAGCGGGCGACGCGGGCGGTGAGCGCCCGGCCCGCCTCGGCGACGGCGGGATCGTCCACGGTCCCGGTCCTGGGACTGACCAGGAAGATCAGGTCGGGGCTGCCGGTGGCGAACCGCGCGGTCAGCTCGGCCTGCGCCTGGTCGGACTCGGAGCCGGGCGCCTCGAACCTGGCCAGCGACAGGCGTGGCACCGTGCCGGCCGCGAGGGCGGCGGCGGCCACCAGCAGGGCAAGGGCCAGCGCGAGCACCGTGCCGCGCCGCCGGGCGAGGAGGCGACCGAGCCGGCGCAGGGGCGGCCCGCCCTCGCGTTCGGACGGCGGAGGACCGGTGTCCGGGACCACGGGCGCGGTCGGGTTGGTCATGCGGGCCCCCCGAAAAAGTCGGTAATCTACTCGTGTTTCATTCGTCGAGGCTCAGAAATACAAGTAAATGCTCGCATTTGTCAACGGGGAGGGCCGCCATGACTGAGCGCGTGGTGCGCAGGCAGGCGCGCGGACTGAGGCGCATGGCGGAGATCCTGGACGCGGCGGAGCTGGTGATCGCCGACGTGGGGTACCCGGAGCTGACGACCAACCAGGTCGCGGCCCGGGCCGGGCTGTCACCGGGGTCGCTGTACCAGTTCTTCCGCAACAAGGAGGAGATCCTCGACGGGCTGGTGGCGCGCTACACCGACGAGCGGGAGGAGTTCTGGGCGGCCAGGCTGGCGGAGGTCACGCCGGAGGTGCCGCTGGAGGCACTGGTCGGCCGGCTCGTGGACGAGAGCGTGGCGTTCAAGACGCGCTCGCCCGCGTACTGGGCCCTGCTGTACGGCTCGGCGACCGGCGACAAGCTCGCCGCCGCGGCGGCGCGGCTGCACGAGGCGATCGCCGGGCAGGTCGCGGCCATGCTGCGGCGCCGCTCCCCCGGCCTGGAGCCGGCCCGGGCGCTCACGCTCGGCACGATGGCGGTGGCGGCCGTGAAGGCGGTCATGCCGCTCGTCACCACGGCTGCGCCGCAGCGGGCGGAGGAGCTCGTGGCCGAGCTGAAGGTCATGCTCGTGCGCTACCTGAGCGGAGATCAGTGACGGAAGGGGCCGGCCACCTCGAAGGTGTGGCCGTCCGCCGGGTCGCCCGCCGGGCCTCGCCGGGAGGAGAAGTACAGCCGCGAGCCGTCGGGCGAGAACGCGGGCCCGGCCGGTTTGGACGCGCCGTGGCCCTCCAGCAGCAGGAACGGGCTGATCGTCCGGTCGGGGGTGATGACGTCGATCTGCATGGTGTCCCTGGCCACGTACAGGTCACCGGACGGGGCGGCGGTGACGGCCCGCACGCCCTCGCACAGCCGCTCGATCGTGGACGTCTGCGCGTCGTAGGCCCACAGGCCGCGGTCGCCCTTGGTGGTGAAGTAGCAGACGCCGCCGGCGTAGTGGCAGCCCTCGGCGCCGTCGAACCGGCGCGCCTCCTCCACCTGGTGGCGCGCGGCCTTCAGCAGCGCGGCGGGTGACGGCACCGGCCGCCACTCGCCCGAGACGCACAGCACCTCCAGCCGGCCCTCGGTCAGGTCGCCCCAGTCGCCCGGCACGAACCGGTAGAAGCACCCGTCGGCCTCCCCCTCCGTGAGGTAGACGACCTCCCGGTCGGGGTCGCACGCGGCGGCCTCGTGCTTGAAGCGGCCCATGGCCAGGCGGGGGCGGGCGGCGCGGGTGCCGTACGGGTCGCACTCGAAGACCCGCCCGCGGTGGCCGAGCTCGCACGACAGCCACGTGTTCCAGGGGGTGGCGCCGCCCGCGCGGTTGAGGTCGGTGCCGGACAGGATGCGGTAGGCGTCGGCCACCGCCCCGCCGGGCCCGAACCTGATCGCCGCGGCGCCGCCGAGCAGCGGCAGGTCGGAGTTGGAGACGTAGATCCAGCCGCTGCCGTCGGGGAAGCAGGCGCCGCCGTCGGGCGCCGCGTGCCACGTCAGGCCGGCCACCCTCCGGCCCGTGCGCGCCACCACCCGGCCGGTGAACCCGGCGGGCAGGACCAGCCCGTCGCCGCCGTACGGTGCGAGCGGGCCGTACGGGCCCACCGCCTCCCGGCGGAGCGGGCCCGTGCGGAGGAGAGTCTTGCGGGACATGGTCAGGCCTCCCTCTGGGTCCACGCTAGTCGACCGCATGGACATGAATGGCGGGATCCCGGACACCGAACAGCACGCGAACCCCGGCCCACCGGCCCCTCGCAACCGTGCATATCGCCCACGTCCCCCCGCCCTCCGGCAGCAGAAGCCCGGGGGCCGCGCGGGCTCCCGGGCTTCGCCGACGCGACGCGGTCAGCGCTGGGCCTGGAACATCCAGCGTTCCTTGTCGATGTCCTGCGCGATCGCGATGAGCACGTCCTGGGTGACCGGGTCGGGCTCCTCCGTCTGCTCGATCCGCTCCCGCATACGCCGTCCGACCCCGTCGAGGATGTCGGTGATCGTGGCGATGACCTTGCCGTCCTCGATCCAGCCGCTCTCCGGCTGCGCCAGCTTGGTGCTCTTGGCCAGGGTGGAGGAGCGGCCGTCGGGGTTGATCCCCAGCGCCGCCGCGCGCTCGGCCACGGTGTCGGCGTGCTCGCGCGCCAGTGAGACCAGCTCGTCGAGCTGGAGGTGGATCGAGCGGAAGTTCGGCCCGACGATGTTCCAGTGCATCTGCTTGGCGACGAGCGACAGGTCGACGAGGTCGACCAGGGCGCCCTGCAGGCACTCGGCCACCGTGCTCTTCGCCTCGCCCGAGAGCGGTCCGGTGATCTGCACCATGATGTTCTTCCTCCCCCTAGTAGGACATCTCTCCTTCTTCTGAACCATTTCGCCGGCTTTAATCCTGCACATTGACACTGCAACAGTGACAGTGTCATTGTGGAGGCATGGACGAGACCTGGACCATCGGCGAGCTGGCGGAGCGGGCGGCCGGCCTGCTGCGGGCCGGCGGGCCGAACGGCAACGGCCGGGTGCGTGAGGTCCCGGGCGAGCGTCTGATCAGGTGGTACACGACGATCGGCCTGGTGGACCCGCCGCTGTCCCGGCGCGGCAGGGTCGCCCGGTACGGCCGGCGCCACCTGCTGCAGCTCGTCGCCGTCAAGCGCCTGCAGGCCGCCGGGCTGTCGATCGCCGACATCCAGGTGGCCCTCGCGGGCGCCACGGACGCCATGCTGGAGACGGCGGGTCACCCGGACACCGCCGTGCCTCCGGGCGGGCGCCCGGAAAGCCTCCCGGCGGCCCGGCCGGCCGCGAAGGCCGTCCCCGCGCCCCGTCCCGATGGCGTCTCTGCTCCGGACCCCCGGGGCGGCGCTTCCCCGGAGGGCGAGGAGGCCCGCTTCTGGACGCGCCCCCCGAGCGGCCGCACCCCGACCCCGACCCCGGTCGTGACACCGGCCACGACCTCCGCCGACGACGACGCGGCGACGGCGGCCGGTGGGCTGGTGCGCGGGATCAGGATCGCGCCCGGCGTGACGCTGGTGCTCGACGGCGCGGGCCGCGTCCCTTCCACCGACGACGTCCAGGCCGTGCTCGGCGCGGCCGCCCCGCTGCTGGCGGTGCTCGAAGAGAGGAAGCTCGCATGAAGATCGTTCCACTCGAGGCCGAACGGTGCCGGCCCGTCCCGGACGCCGGGTTCGGCGCCCTGCGCACCGACCGGGGCAACCTGCCGCTGGAGAGCGTGGACGTCTCGGCCGCGATCTCCGGTCTGGTCGCCGGGGTGGAGGTGGCCCAGGGCTTCCGGAACCCGTTCGACGTCACGCTGGAGGCCACGTACGTCTTCCCGCTCCCCGACCGGGCGGCCGTGACGGCGTTCCGGATGGAGGCCGACGACCGGGTGATCGAGGGCGTGCTCAAGGAGCGCGGCCAGGCGCGGGCCGACTACGACCGGGCGCTGCGCGAGGGCAGGCGGGCGGCGATCGCCGAGGAGGAGCGGCCGGACGTGTTCACGATCCGGGTGGGCAACATCCTGCCCGGCGAGCGGGTCACCGTCCGGATGTCGCTCAGCCAGCCGCTGCCGTACGAGGACGGCGCGGCCACGTTCCGCTTCCCGCTGGTGGTGGCGCCCCGCTACATCCCGGGGACACCGCTCGACGGCGCGCCCGCCGGGGACGGCACGGCGCCCGACACCGGCGCGGTCCCCGACGCCTCGCGGATCACCCCGCCGGTGCTCCTGCCCGGCTTCCCCTCGCCGGTGCGGCTGTCGCTGGCCGTGACCCTCGACCCCGCCGGGCTGGACCTGCGCGACGTCTCCTCCAGCCTGCACGTCGTGGAGGAGGACGCCCACACGGTACGGCTGCGCCCCGGCGAGCGGCTGGACCGGGACTTCATCCTCAGGCTGGCGTTCGACGCCTCGACCTCGCTCCAGCTCGACACCGGCGAGAGCACCGGCGAGACCTCCGGCGGCGAGGGGACGTTCGCGCTGACCGTCGTCCCGCCCGCGCTGGAGGCGCCGCGCGCCCCCCGTGACCTGGTGCTGCTGCTGGACCGTTCGGGCAGCATGGCGGGCTGGAAGATGGTCGCCGCCCGGCGGGCCGCCGCCCGCATCGTCGACACCCTCACCTCCGCGGACCGGTTCGCGGTGCTGACGTTCGACTCGGTGGTGGAGCAGCCGTTCGAGGGGCTCGTGGAGGCGTCGGACCGCAACCGGTACCGCGCCGTCGAGCACCTGTCCCGCGTGGACGCCCGGGGCGGCACCGAGCTGCTGGAGCCGCTGCGCGAGGCCGTGTCGCTGCTGCCGCCCGCCGAGGGCCGCGAGCGGGTGCTCGTCCTCGTCACCGACGGCCAGGTGGGCAACGAGGACCAGATCCTGGAGCAGGCCGGCGGCGCGCTGTCGGCCATGCGCGTCCACGCCGTCGGCATCGACCGCGCCGTGAACGCCGGCTTCCTGGGCAGGCTCGCCGGGCTCGGCGCGGGCCGGTGCGAGCTGGTCGAGTCGGAGGACCGGCTCGACGCCGCCATGGAGCAGATCCACCGGCGCATCGGCGCGCCCCTGGTCACGGACCTGGAGCTCAAGGGTCTTGACGTGGTGCCGGGCACGCTCACGCATCTGGGCTCGATCTTCCCGGGCGTGCCGCTGCGGGTGTACGGGCGTCACCGGGGCGGCGGGCCGGTGACCGTGCGCGGCCTGGCGGCGGGCGAGCCGTGGGAGCGGCAGGTCGCCGGGACGGCCGTGGACAACCCGGCCCTGCGCGCCGTCTGGGCCCGCGCGCACCTGCGCGAGCTGGAGGACCGGTACGCGATGGGCGAGCACGAGCTGGAGGCGCGGATCGTCCGCGTCTCGCTGGAGCACGGCGTGCTGTGCAGGTTCACGGCGTACGTGGCGGTGGACAGCAGGACGGTGGCCGAGGGCGGGCCGGAGCACCGGGTCATCCAGCCGGTCGAGCCGCCGAGCGGCTGGGAGATGCCGTCGGCGCCGCCGATGCCCGGGTTCATGGCGCAGGCCGCGGTGATGTCGGCGCCGAGCCCGATGCGGGCGTCCTCGCCGACGTTCGAGGCGGCGTTGGACCAGGGAATCCCGATGAGCCCGGGCCCCGCTCCGGGCGCCCCCGCGGGCGGCGCCGGAGGGTACGGAGGTTCCTCGGGCGGTTCGGTGGGACCGCGGGGCCCGATGTTCGGGCGGCCGGGGGCCGCGCCGCGTCCCGCCCGGCGCGCCCCGCGCGAGCTGGGGTCGGTACGGGAACAGCTCGTGGCGGAGCTCGACCGGCTCAGGGCGCTGCACACGGCCGACGCCCTCTACCTGGCCGACCTCGGCTCCCGGCTGGCGGCCCTGTCGGCGTACCTGGGCGGTCACACGGAGCTGTCGGACCTGGCGCGCGAGCTGGAGGCGGCCGAGCGGCCGGGCACGGACCTGACGGCACTGCGGCGGCACGCCATCGAGGTCCTCACGTCCCTGACGGGCGGCGGCCCCGGCGGCGGCTCGGGCGGCGGCTCCGGGGAGAAGCCGCCGCGCGCTCCCTTCTGGAAGCGCGCCTGACGAGCCGGTCCCGTCCTGACCGTGACACGGCCAGGACGGGACCGGTGCTCCGGCGATCATTCAACGTGCGCGGGCCATGCGGAGAGAACCGGCGAAATCGCGCAGCGTGCCGAATGCGTTCCGCCCTCGTGACGGCACCGTCCGGTACGACAGAAAGGGCCCGAATCACTCCCGAGAGCGTCGTGAGGGAATGTCACGACTCGAGCCCTCAGTGTGACGCGACCCTGTGTGACTCCTTCTCCATGCCCTGTGACCTGCCACCGCGCCTCCCGGGCCGGACCTCAGGCAGGTGCAACCACAATCACCGGAAATCCGGCGATAAATACGGACCAGGAACGACGGTCGCATTTTCCGGTAAACGGGGAAACCCCGCGCCCACCGGCGTCCCCGAAATACCGCGCACCGTCCGGTCCGGTACGGCGCGGCCCATAGGCTGGAGCGTGTGAGCACTCTTGTCCTGGACGGCGGCCTGGCCACCCACCTCGAAACGCTCGGCGCCGACCTGAGCGACGAGCTGTGGTCGGCGCGGCTGCTGATGGAAGACCCGGACCTGATCCGGCGCGTCCACGCCGACTACTTCGCGGCGGGCGCCCACGTGGCGACGACGGCCAGCTACCAGGCGTCGATCCCCGGCTTCCTGCGACGCGGCGCGAGCGTGGCGCAGGCCGAGCGCCTCATCAGGCTCTCGGTCGAGCTGGCCGCGCAGGCGCGCGACGAGGCCGGGGGTGGGCTGGTGGCGGCCAGCGTGGGCCCGTACGGGGCCTACCTGGCCAACGGCGCCGAGTACACCGGCGACTACGACCTCGGCGAGGAGGGGCTGCTGGCCTGGCACCGGCCCCGCTGGGAGATCCTCGCCTCGGCCGGCGCCGACCTGCTGGCCTGCGAGACCATCCCGTCGTACGCCGAGGCGCGGGCGCTGGCGCGGCTGCTGAAGGAGACGCCGGGGCTCAAGGCGTGGGTGAGCTTCTCCTGCCGGGACGGCGAGCACATCAGCGACGGCACGCCCATCCGTGAGGCGGCCGCCCTGTTCACCGGCGACCCGCAGGTGGTGGCGGTGGGCGCGAACTGCACCGCGCCGCGCCACGTGCCCGGCGTGATCGCGGCCCTGTCCGGAGGGCTGCCGGTGGTCGTCTACCCCAACTCGGGCGAGACGTGGGACGCGGAGGGCCGCCGCTGGCTCGGGCTGACCGATCCGGTGGAGTACGGCCAGGCGGCCAAGGAGTGGGAGCGCGCGGGGGCGTCCCTGATCGGCGGCTGCTGCCGCTCCACCCCCGACCACATCAGGCAGATCCGCACCCACCTGTCCTGACCCCGGCCTGTCCTGACCCCGGCCTGTCCTGACCCGCGGCCTGGCCTGAGCCCCTGGCCGTCCAGCCCCGGCCTGGCGTGGAGTGAAGCGGGCGGCGCCCTCCGGGCGCGGCCCGCCCCTGGTCAGGCCGAGGCGCCCACCGGTGTGTCGCGGCGGCGGCGCAGCAGTGTGTCCACCGCCAGGGCGCCGCCCCCGGTGAACCCGACCGCCAGCGCCCCGGCGGCGAGCGACAGGACGAACTCGTATCCGCCCTTGTCCGCGCCGAACCCGCTGGCCCCGTGGACGAACACGATCGCGCCCACCATGTCGAGCGCCAGCAGCGTGCCCGCGATGGGCAGCGCCGCGCCGAGGATCAGCGCCAGGCCGCCGGCCACCTCCAGCACCGCGATGGCCGGAGCGGCGACGCCGGCGAGCGGTACGCCGATCGACTCGAAGAACTTCGTGGTGCCCGCGATGCCCATGACGGCGAACTTCTGGTAGCCGTGCACGAGGAAGATGACGCCGAGCGCCACCCGGGCGAGCAGCAGGGCGACGGGGCGCGCCTGGTCGATCATGCTGTCTCCTCAGACAAGTGGTTCGTTCAGTTTTGAACGACTGTAGCAGGATGGTTCAAATCTGAACAACGCGTACACTTGGGCCGTGACGGACACCCGGTGGCTAGACGACACGGAAATGGCGGCGTGGCGCGCCTTCCTGTCCACCTCTCACCTGCTGGAACGGCGCATCGAGGAGCAGCTCAAGGCCGCGGCCGGGCTGACGCACCCGCAGTACGAGATCCTGGTGCGGCTGGCCGACGCCCCCGGCCGCCAGTTGCGCATGACGGAGCTGGCCCGGGACGTGGTGGTGTCGAAGAGCGCGCTGACGTACCAGGTCACCCGCCTGGAGAGGGCGGGCCTGGTGGAGCGCACCACGTGCCCGTCGGACGACCGCGGCGTGCTGGCCGGGATCACCGAGGCCGGCCTGCGCTGCCTCGAACGCGTGGCGCCGGGCCATCTCGATGTCGTGCGCTCCTACCTCATCGACCGGCTCACCCGCGACGAGCTGGAGGTCATGACCACGGCCATGGCGAAGACGGAGCAGGCCCTGAGGCGGTGAGGAGCGAAGGTCAGTGCTTGGCGGCGGCCCGGGCCGCACGCTCCATCTCGACCTTGGCGCTGGCCGCGTACTTGTCGACGTACTCCTGGCCCGACAGCTCCATGAGCGCGTACATGATCTCGTCCGTCACCGCCCGCAGGACCAGCCGGTCGTCCTCCATCCCGTAGTAGCGGGAGAAGTCGAGCGGCTTGCCGAACCGGACGCCCGGCCGGATGCCCAGCTTGGGCAGCGGGTGGCCGGGGGGCATCATCTCGAAGGTGTTGACCATGGCCCACGGGATGACCGGGGTCCGTGACTCCAGCGCGAGCCGGGCGACGCCTGTCTTGCCCTTGTAGAGGCGGCCGTCGGGCGAGCGGGTTCCCTCGGGGTAGATGCCGAGGATGTGGCCCTCGCGCAGCACCCGCAGGCCGGTGCGCAGCGCCGCCTCGCTGGCCTTGCCGCCGGAGCGGTCGATCGGCACGGTGCCCACGCCGCTGAAGAACAGCCGCGTGAAGAAGCCCTTGACGCCCCGGCCGGTGAAGTAGTCCGACTTGCCCAGCGAGATGACCTTACGGCGCAGCTGCAGCGGGCCGAAGAAGTGGTCGGCGAACGACAGATGGTTGCCGGCGAGGATGACCGGCCCCTGTTTGGGCACGTTGTCCGCGCCCTCGGTCCAGGGCCGGAACACGAGACGGAGGAACGGCCCCAAGATGGCCTTGACCACCCAGTAGAACACCCGGCCACCTCTTCCTCTGCGCTTCATCTGTGAGCAACGTCATCTTCGCATCTCAGACTCGATGCTCCTACCCACCTCTCGCACAAAGGGCCTGGATCGTGCGACGATCGGGCAATTCCGGGATGAAATCCCTTCGAGGAGCTGTTATGCCGCTCATGCCAGGCGCGGAGCCGTACCATCACGAAGCAGGCCAGATCGGCGTGCTGCTCTGCCACGGGTTCACCGGCACGCCGCAGTCGCTGCGGCCGTGGGCGGAGTTCCTCGCGGAGCACGGCCTGAGCGTCTCGCTGCCCCGCCAGCCGGGCCACGGCACGACCTGGCAGGAGATGAACCACACCCGCTGGGAGGACTGGTACGCCGAGGTGGAGAAGGCGTTCGAGGATCTCCAGGGGCGCTGCGCCGAGGTGTTCGTGGCCGGCCTGTCGCTGGGCGGCTGCCTGGCGCTGCGGCTGGCCGAGGTGCACGGCGACGCGATCAAGGGGGTGGTGGTGGTCAACCCGTCGATCGCGAACGACGTGCCGCTGATGAGGCTGGCCCCGCTGCTCAAGTGGTTCGTGCCGTCGGTGCCCGGGGTGGCGAACGACGTGAAGAAGCCGGGCGTGACCGAGCTGGCGTACACGCGCACCCCCGTGAAGGCGGCCGCCTCACTGCCGGGACTGTGGTCGCTGGTGCAGGCCGACCTCGCCCGGGTGACACAGCCGCTGCTGGTGTTCCACAGCACCGACGACCACGTGGTGAAACCCACCAGCGTGGCCGTCATCCGGCAGAAGGTCCCGCAGGCCACGATCGAGGAGCTTACGGATAGCTACCATGTTGCGACGCTCGACAACGATGCCGACAGGATCTTTGCCGGTAGCCTCGGCTTCATCAGGACACATGCCTCGGTACCCTTGCAGAGGGACTGATCGCACCCAGGGGGAAGTCGCGATCGCTGCGGAGAGGCCCATCTAGGTGACGCCCCAGAGTGACGAGGACGAGGTCTGGCGGCAGATCGTCGCGTCCTTCAACGACACCGCCGAGCGCGACTCGGCCGATCAGCCGTGGCCGGACAGCGAGAACGTCCCCCTCGACCAGACGCACCGGGTGATCCAGCCCGCGGAGCCCGCGCCGGCCGAGGAAGCGGAGCCGGAGCGGGACGAGCACGACGATGAGGACGACGAGGGCCATTTCGAGCCGCCGCCCCCTCCCCCGCTGCCCAAGCTCGACCTGACCACCAAGCTGGCCTGGGCGGGGCTGTTCGGCGGGCCCGCCTACCTGCTGCTGGCCGCGATGGCCGACTGGCGGATGGAGGGCTGGGCGCTGTTCACGGCGGTGGCGGCGTTCATCGGCGGCTTCGTGGCGCTGGTGGTCCGCATGGGGGACGGCCCGCCGAACGACTCCGGCTGGGACGACGGAGCCGTCCTCTAGCTCCGGTCAGAAGGGGCGGAACGCGGTTCAGGAGTCCTTCGGCGACGAGCCGCCCGGGCCGAAGGTCTCCACCACGTCGGTGTAGCGGTCGGCCGCGTCGACGGCGTGGCCCACGGCCCACACCGCGCCCTTGCCGGGCAGGTAGGTGACGGCCTGCAGCCGCACGCTGTTCCTGCCCTCCGCGGCCGCGCCCCGGATGATCTCGCAATCACCCTTCTCGCAGCGCATCATGAACGGCTCCGTCTCATGGGACGGGTCGTAGCCGGAGATCCAGTAGCGGCCCTTGCCGTCGCCGGTCACCCCGTACAGGCGGGCGTCGGTGCCGGGCAGCGGCACGCGCCGCCAGTGCTTGCCGTCCCACGACATCACGAGCGGCTCGACGTCGCTGGGCCCGTGGTAGACGCCGCCGACGGCCATGGCCCGCTTGCCGCCGTCGACCTGGACGTCGCGCAGGTAGCCGCCGGGCACGTCGGGCACCGGCATGGCCTTCCAGGTCTCGCCAACCTCGTGCATGATCAGCGGCTGGCTGCCGGTGTCGCCCACCGCGAAGCCCTCGGACACCGCGTAGAGGGCGCCCTCGATGTCGGTCTCCTGGACGGTCCACCTGCCGCCCTGCCCGGTGACGATGAGCCCGACCGTCCAGTCCTTCTTCTTCGGGTCGGGGTCGCGGGTCTTGCCGCGGCCCACGGCCACCACCCGGCCGGGCCGGGCGTCGACCCCGCCGAGCCAGTCGCCGGCCCACAGGCCCGGGGCCCGTACCCGGTCGAAGCCGTTGACGTCGCCGTGCGCGATGTACGGGACGCCGTCGTGGCCGTCGCCCACGGCCCACACGTCGGAGGACGAGGCGGCGGCGACGCCGCGCAGGTTTCCCGCGCCGCTGGCGTCGCGGATCGCCACCTCGGCCCAGCGGGCGCCGTCCCAGTGGCGGATCGTGCCGCGGTTCTTCCAGACGTCCCAGATCTCCTGCTGGCCCACCGCCCACACGTCGTCGGCGGACAGGGCGGCCACGTCGGACAGCGAGCCGTCGGCGATCAGGCGCGCGCTCGTCGAGTGCTGCCACGCCTCCACGGAGGCGGGGCGTGGCTCGGCATGCGCGGCGGGCGTGACCTGGGACCAGGCCAAGGGCGTCGCCATGATCAAGGAAAGCGCACACCGCCGGAAGCGACGGGTCATGAGCAAATGCTACGGGTTCATGACAGGTCCCCGGAGCCCAGCCCCCGATTCCAGCTCCGCGACCACCGGCAGGTGGTCCGAGGCCGCGGCCAGGTCGGCCGGGGCGGCCTCGGCCCCTCCGCAGGCGTGAACCCGCAGGTCAGGAGAGGCGAAGACCGCGTCGATGCGCGCCTGGGGGTGCCGGGCGGTGAAGGTCGGCCCGTCGCCCCGCGGCGCCGCCGGGTAGCAGTCGGTGAGGCGGGCGGCGGCGTAGCGCCAGGCCGGCTGGTGGTCGCGCTCGTTGAAGTCGCCGCACAGGACCGGCGCCGCGCCGAACCGGGCCGCCGCCGCCTCCAGCAGCGCCATCGCCTCGGTGACGTGGCGCAGCCGGGCCGCGCCGTTCAGGTCGAGGTGCGTGGAGCCGACGGCCAGCCGCGCCCCCTCCACCTCGACGACGGCGATGGCCAGGCCACGCGCCTCCAGACCGGCGAAGATCCGCAGTACGTGGCTCTCGGCGTCGATCAGCCGTACCCGGGGCGCGGCGAACACGGCCACGCCGCCGAGCCGCCGCCCGGCCACGACCCGCAGCCCGCACGACCCCGCCAGCGCCTCCCGCCGGCTCCGCCAGCCGAGCAGCCGCGGCGCCTCCTGGACGCACAGCAGGTCGGCGCGGAGCGCGCCGATCACCCGGGTGAGCGCGGGGACGTTGTCCTTCATCCCCCGGACGTTGTAGGTCGCCAGCCTGACCGTCACGGACGGACCGTCATCCCGTCAGCGATGCCGGGCCAGGTCGGCGGCGCCCACCATCCCGGCGGCGGCGCCCAGCTCGGCCAGGCGGATCTCGGGGAGCGGCCGGTGCCCGCGGCCGGTCAGCCGCCGGGCGAACGTCTCGCGGGCGCGGTCGAGGAACAGGTCGGCGGCGCGGGACACGCCACCGCCCACGATGAAGCAGCCCGGGTCGAGGACGGCGGCGAGGTCGGCCATGCCCTGGCCGAGCCAGTCGGCGAGGGTGGCGAACGCCGCCAGCGACGCCTCGTCGCCGCGCCGGGCCGCCTCGGTGACCTCCTCGCCCTCGATCTTGCCGCCGGCCAGGCCGAGCAGGATCTCGGCGCGCTCGGGCTGCTCCTCGGCGATGCGCCTGGCCTCCATGACCAGCGCGTTGCCGCTGGCGTACTGCTCCCAGCAGCCGTGCTGGCCGCAGCCGCACTGCCGCCCCTCGGGCACGACCTGCATGTGGCCGAGCTCGGCCGCCATGCCCCAGTGGCCGCGGAACAGGACGCCGTCGAAGACCAGGCCGCCGCCGATGCCGGTGCCGACCGTGAGGCAGACGATGTGGGACTGCCCGCGGCCCGCGCCGAACCGCGTCTCGCCCCAGGCCATCGCGTTGGCGTCGTTCTCGATCACCACGGGCAGGCCGACCATGCCGCTGATCTTCTTCTGCAGCGGCTCCTCGCGCCAGGCGAGGTTGGGCGCGAAGCGGACGACGGACCGGGTCTCGTCCACGAACCCGGCGGCGCCGACGCCGACGGCCTCGATCTCCCGGCCCTCGGCCAGCTCGCGGACCACATCCGCGACCGTCTCGGCGATGAGGTCGGGCCGGTCGGCCGGTGTCTTGCGCAACGCCTGCTCGACGATCGTGCCGTTCTCGTCGACGACACCCGCCGCGACTTTCGTGCCGCCGATGTCCACGCCGATCGTGAGCATTGCCGCAGCCCCCTATCCCAGGTCGATGTGCTGCACGGTATCGTGCCCGCGCTCGCTGTCGTCGCGCGACCTACGGGGGGAGGCCGGCTTGCTGAACGCGTCCAGCGTCTGCCGGAAGGCGGCGAACAGCTCGCCGCCCGCCGCCACGAGGTGGCCGGTCACGTCGCCGCCGGACTCGCGCTGGGCCGCGATGGCCCGGCACACCGGGCAGGCGCGGCAGATGTACTCGTCGTGCGGCTCGGAGACGGCCTCGCCCCACACGTCCTTCTCCTTGCGCCCGCCGCCGCCGAACGAGCCGCCGGCGAAAGAGTTGAGCACGGTCCGGCCGACCTGGCGGGTGGCGCGTCCCTGGATCGTGTCGAACAGCTTGCGCGCCTCGTCCGCGACCGTGCCGATCGGGTCACGGCCCAGCGGGTCCCGGCCGCCCGCGTCCCGGCCGGTCCCGTCCCGGTTGCCCGCGTCGCGGTCGCGCGCGTCGCGGCCGGTCCCGTCGCGGTCGCGCGCCTCGCGGAGCGGGTCCCCGTGGGGGTCGGTGGCGCCGGCGTCTCTGTCGCGGGAGTCCCTCTCGCGGGGGTCCCTGTCGTTGTTCTCGGTCATCTGGCCCTCCCTGGCTCCGGAGCGTCCGCCCGTCTCGCTCACGTGGCGGCCGGCCCCTCGTCGTGGCCGCCGGATCCGCTCGTCGCGCCGGATCGGGCTCCCGAGCTGAACCGTACCCGCAGGACGCCGTCGAGGAGCACCGCGCCGGCGATCTCCCTGCGGGCCAGCGCCACCGGCAGCGCCAGGATCCTCCGGTACGGCCCCGCGGTGACGATCAGCTCGTCGCCCTTGCGCGCCAGGTCGACGTCGTCGCGGTCGGCGCCGGGCAGGTCGAGCTCCAGCTCGTCGGCGGCCAGCCGCAGCGGCGGGCGCACGCGGGGCGGCCCGAACGGGTCGGCGTCGCCGTACAGGCGCTCGCCGACGGCCGCCAGCGCGTCGACGCCCACGGGCTCGGCCGGCAGGTACGGCACGGCGTGCACGGGCAGCGGCGCGAACGACTCCTCGGCCTCGGCCAGCAGCCTCGTCTGGGCGTCCACCCACTGGGCCCGCCACTCGTCGGCGCCGCCGGCCGGGAACACCCGGTTGGCGATGACCGCGTCGACGCGGTAGCCGTACAGGTTGAGCGAGGTGAGGGTGCGCCGCGCCTCGGCGAGCACCACGGCCTCCGGCGTGAGCACGAGCCGCACGGACGCGCCGTCGCCGGTGAGCAGCTCGCGCACCTCCAGCAGGGCGCGGTGCAGGCGCTCACCCGCGCCGACCACCTCGTCGCCGGGGGTGCTGACGCGCGCGACGCTCCGCACGAACGGCGACGCGAGCTTCATGATCTTCCGGCCGACGGGGAGCAGCCTGCTCACGTGCCAGTCGAGCGCCTCGGGCAGGGCGAGCAGCCGCAGCGTCTCGGCGGTGGGCGCGCAGTCGACCACGATGACGTCCCAGACGCCGGACCGGGCGTGCTCGCGCAGCTCCAGCAGCGCGATGATCTCCTCGGCGCCCGGCAGGACCGTCACCTCCTCGGAGGTGATCTCGTCCAGGCCGAGCTCGGTGAGCAGGCCGCGGGCGTAGTCGCGCAGCTCGCCCCAGTGGCGTTCGAGGGACTTCTGCGTGTCGACCTGGTGCAGGTGCAGGCCGGGAGCGACCTCGCCGGGCTCGACGGCGAGCGCGTCGGCCAGCGAGTGGGCCGTGTCGGTGGACACCACCAGTGTCTTGAGGCCGCGCCGGGCGGCGAGCGTGGCGGTCGCCGCGGCGGCCGTGGTCTTGCCCACGCCGCCCTTCCCGGTGAACAGCAGGACCCGGGGCCCCACCTCAGCGGCCTTCGACACGCTTCTTCAGGCCCTTGAGGGCGGTGTCCACGATGACCTTCTCGGCCTTGCGCCGCAGCATGCCGATCATCGGCACCTTCAGCTCGGCCGCCAGTTCGTACGTCACCTCGGTGCCCGTGCCCGCCTCGGCCAGGAGGTAACTTCCGGCCAGCTCGGCGACCATCTTGCCCGGCTCGGCCACCCGCCAGGAGACGCTCTCGTCGTCGTGCCAGGTGTAGCCGAGGGTGTAGGTGTCGCTGATCACGCCGGCGTCGAGGACGAAGCGCACGGTCTCGGCCCTGCCGTCGGCGCCCGTGGTCAGGACCTCTGCGCTCTTCACCTGGCCCGCCCACTCGGGGTAGGCGGGGAAGTCGGCGATGATCGCCATGACGCGGGCCCGGCCGGCGTCGATGACGATGCTCGAAGTCGTGCGATCAGCCATGCGACCACCGTAATGCAGAATCCGCTCCTTGCGGCGGACCGCCGGACCCCGCTGATCACCATTCGCCGATCACCATTCGAGGACGTACGGAACGCCGGTTCCCCGGAAGTGGCCGACGTTCACGCACTCGGTGCGGCCGATGCGGGTGCGCCGGTACAGCGGGTGGTGGACGTGGCCGAAGAGCGCGTAGCGGGGCTGGGTGCGGCGGATCGCCTCCAGCGTGGCCTCGCTGCCCCGCTCGAAGCGCCGGGCGACCACGTCGTACAGGAGCTGGGGCACCGCGGGCGGGATGTGGCAGCACAGCACGTCGACCTCGCCGACGGCCTCCACCTTCGCGGCGTACTCCTCGTCGCTGATCTCGTACGGCGTGCGGTAGCGGGTGCGCAGGCCGCCGCCGACGAACCCGAACCGCAGGCCGCCGATCTCCACGCTCTCGCCGTCGAGCACCCGGTGGCCGTCGCGCGTGTAGTCGGCCCACAGGCGCGGGATGTCGACGTTGCCGTAGGTGAGGTAGGCGGGCGTGGGCATGGCCGCGAACAGGCGCTCGTACTGGGCCCGCACCCGGCCCTCGATGTGCTCGCGCGGGTCGCCGCCGAGGCTCGCCCACAGGCGGGCGGACAGGGCGCGGGCCTCGTCGAAGCGCCCGGCGGTGCGCAGGCCGATGAACTCCGCGGCCCGCTCGGCGCCGAACAGCTCGGCGAAGATGCCCCGCGCGTGGTCGGCGTAGTCGACGAACAGGATCAGGTCGCCCAGGCAGACGAGCGCGTCCGCGCCCGCTCCGGCGGCGGCCAGCGCGTCGGCCCGGCCGTGCACATCGCTGATGACGTGAACCCGCATGCGGAAGATCCTAGGCGCGCCTTCGGCGGACCGCCGGAGGGAATCCCGGGCGGCTGCGAACGGGCTGCCGCACGATCGACGGCTGCTAGCGTGAGAAATTGCTTCATAACGCCTGGATGACGAGACTACCGATGGGTAACTTATCCCGGTAACGTCCAGGCCGTCCCCGAAGCGTGCACCTGGAGGAGTTGGTCCGTGCGCGAGTACAGCGTTCCCGTGCTGGTGGATGTTCCTGCCACCGCGAGCCTGCCCGACACGGTGTTCGACAGGGCCGAGCGGGAGCCTGGCAGGGTCGTCATGCGGCGCAAGGTGGACGGCGCGTGGGCCGCCGTCACCGCCGCGGAGCTGCGGGACCAGGTCGTCGCCCTGGCCAAGGGGCTCATCGCGGCGGGCGTCGAGCACGGCGACCGCGTCGCGCTCGTGTCGCGCACCCGCTACGAGTGGACGCTGATCGACTACGCCGTCTGGTCGGTGGGCGCGGTCCTCGTGCCCGTCTACGAGACGTCCTCGACCGAGCAGGTCCGGTGGATCCTGACCGACAGCGCCGCCCGGGCGGCGTTCGTCGAGCTCGACGCGCACGAGGAGACCGTGCGCGAGGCCGCGCCCGGACTGAAGGACCTGTGGCGGGTCGAGGCCGCGCTCGACGGCCTGCCCGGCGCCTCCGAGATCTCCGACGAGGACGTGGCCGAGCGCCGCCGGCGGGTGTGCGGAGCCGACCTCGCCACCGTCGTCTACACCTCGGGCACCACCGGCCGCCCCAAGGGCTGCCGGATCACCCACGACAATCTGCTCTACACCGGGCGCAACGTGGTGCGCGGGCCGCTGGAGCCGCTGTTCACCGGCGAGGCCCCGGCCGCGCTGCTGTTCCTGCCGCTGGCGCACATCTTCGCCCGCATGATCCAGGTCGCGCTGGTCGAGGCCGGCGCGGTCCTGGCCCACACCCCGAACATGAAGAACGTGGCACCCGACCTGGTCGAGTTCGGGCCGACGTTCCTGCTGGGCGTGCCCCGGGTGTTCGAGAAGGTCTACAACGGCGCCGAGCAGAAGGCCATCGCGGGCGGCAAGGGCGCGATCTTCGCCCGCGCCGTCGACACGGCGGTGGCCTGGAGCCGCGCCGAGAGCTCGGGCGGCGCGCCCCTCGGGCTGCGCCTGCGGCACGCCCTGTTCGACCGGCTCGTGTACGGCAAGCTGCGCGCGGCCACCGGCGGGCGCCTGTCGGCGGCCGTGAGCGGCGGCGGCGCGCTCGGCGAGCGGCTCGGCCACTTCTTCCGCGGCGCCGGCATCGAGGTCTTCGAGGGGTACGGCCTGACCGAGACCTCCGCCCCCTGCACCGTCAACATGCCCGGAGCCAACAAGGTCGGCACGGTCGGCAAGCCGCTGCCCGGGGTGACGATCCGCATCGGCGACGACGGCGAGATCCTGGCCAAGGGCCGCCACGTCTTCCGCGGCTACTGGAACAACGACGAGGCCACCAGCGAGGTGCTCGACGGCGACGGCTGGTTCCACACCGGCGACGTGGGCGAGCTGGACGCCGACGGCTATCTGCGGATCACCGGGCGCAAGAAGGAGATCCTGGTGACGGCGGCCGGCAAGAACGTCGCTCCGGGGCCGCTGGAGGACGCGCTGCGGGCCCACCCGCTCGTCTCGCAGGCCGTGGTCGTCGGCGACGGCCGCCCGTTCGTGGGTGCCCTGGTCACGCTGGACCCCGAGGCGCTGGAGCACTGGCGGTCCACGCGCGGAGGGACCGGCAAGGCGGCAAAGCCGAGCGCCGACCCGGAGCTGCGCGCCGAGATCCAGCAGGCGGTCGACCGGGCCAACGCCACGGTGTCGAAGGCGGAGCAGATCAAGAAGTTCGCGATCCTGGACGCCGACATCACCGAGGAGAGCGGGCACCTGACGCCGACCCTCAAGATCAAGCGCAACATCGTCCTGCGTGACTTCGCCGCCGACGTGGAGCGCCTGTACGGCTCCTGACCCATGACGTCGTCGTCGAGCCCGCTCAGCCGGCCCCCAGGTGGATGAGCGTGCAGGCGGCGACCTGCTCGCCGCCGTCCCGCCCTGCACGACACTGGCCTGAGCTTCTGTCCGGTATCGCGACGGGATGGCCCCCGACGCCTGGTGACATTTTCCGGATATCTCGGTGTTTGCCCAGGTAGACGCCTCGAAAATGTCGAATCGGCGCCGGGAAAAGGCGCTCGGATTCCTCATTCGCCTGAGTACTCTTGCCCCAAGAAATCGGGACCGGAGATCTAGTACATCCCCGGTCCCTACCGACGAAGGTAGGGGAGATTCTCTTGAGCATCAAGGACGCGGCGCTTCAGTTCGGCACGGCGATCGAGAACCAGCTGATCCAGGTCCGCGCCGACCAGATGGAGCTCGGCCAGCAACTGACCGAGCGGATCAACGGCGTCGCCAACTACGTCAAGGTCCTCGACGGCAAGCTGACCGTCCTGGACGGCAAGGTGGCCGTTCTGGACGGCAAGGTGGCCGCCCTGGACAGCAAGGTGACCGCCCTGGACACCAAGGTCGACACCCTCCAGCACCAAATGACGGTCCTGCAGGACACTCAGCGCACGATGCAGCAGACCCAGTTCGCCATGATGGACATCCTCGTCACCATCCAGGACAAGCTCAACTAGCCTCCGGCTCGCGGGAGGCGTCAGCCCTTGGTGGCGCCTCCCGTGAGGCCCTTGACGAACTGCTTCTGCAGCAGCAGGTAGAACACCAGGACTGGCAACGTGGCCAGGAACATCAGGGCGAACATGCCGCCGAAGTCCGCCGCGTACTGCCCGAGCGACTTGTAGATCCCGGTCATGATGGTGGTGCCCTCGCGGGGCCCGTAGATGATGAGCGGGTTGATGAAGTCGTTCCAGATCCACACTCCGAGGAAGATGAGCACGCTGGCCGTGGCGGGACGCAGCAGCGGGAAGACGATCCGCCAGAACGTCTGCCACCGCGTGGCCCCGTCGATGGCGGCGGCCTCCTCCAACTCCCTCGGGACGCCCTTCATGAACCCCGAGAAGACGAAGACCCCGAACGGCACGTAGTAGCCGACGTTGAACAGCACGAGCCCCGGCAGCGTGGACATGAGGCCGAGGGCCCGCAGCACCTGCGTCATGGGGATGAGGATGACCTGCGGCGGGATCATCAGCCCGCACAGCAGCAGCACCATGATGGCCCTGGACCACCAGGCCGAGCGCCGGGCCAGGTAGTGGCCGAGCATGGCCGACAGCAGGGTCAGGATGACGATCGACAGCCCGGTGACGAGCACGCTGGTGCGCAGCGACGACCAGAAGAGGCTGTCGGGGCCGGTCAGGACGCGCCACAGGTTGTCCAGGGTGGGCGGCGCGGGCAGCGACATGGCGCCGCCGGCGACCTGCCGGCTGTCCTTGAAGACGTTGATCAGCGCGATGTAGAGCGGGATGAAGAAGACGCCGCCGACGGCCAGCGCGACGAGGGGGCGCAGCCACGGCGCGCGCGATCCGGTCACAGCTGCACCTCCCGTCGTTGCAGGAACCGCAGGGTGACGACCGACAGGGCGGCGATGAGGACGAGCATGACGATGGCCTCGGCGGAGGCGTAGCCGGTGCGGTTCTCCACGAACCCCTCCTGGAGGACGACGAACGCCACGGTGGCTGTGGTGCCGGTGCCGGGGCCGCCGTTGGTGATGACCTTGACGTGGTCGAAGATCTTGAACGCGGAGATCAGCAGCACGACGGTGTTGATGGTGAGCGCGGGCGCGAGCAGCGGCCAGGTGACGCTGCGGAAGCGCCGCACCGGGCCGGCGCCGTCGATCGCGGCGGCCTCGGCCAGCTCCTGCGGCACGCCCTGGAGGCCGGCGAGGTAGACGACGACGCAGAAGCCGAGCATCTGCCAGCAGACGATGGACGACAGGGAGTAGAGCGCGAGGCCGGGGTCGGACAGCCAGCCGGGCGGCTCGGCCACGCCCAGGCCGCGCAGCGCCTGGTTCACGGGGCCGTCGTCGGCGAGGATGCGGGTCCAGATGACGCTGATGACCACGGAGCTGATCACCATGGGGGTGAAGAACACGCTGCGCAGCGCGTTGTAGAGCCAGCCGCGCCGGTCGAGCAGCACGGCGATGGCGACGCCGAGCACGTTCGGCACGATGACCACGATGAGCGTCAGGATCGAGGTGACCCGCAGCGACTCGAGGAACGTCTCGTCCTGCAGCAGCAGCCGGTAGTTGCGCAGCCCGACGAACTGCGTGTCGGGCCGCAGCAGCGCCTGGTTGGTGAGGCTGTAGCCGAAGCTGAGCCCGATGGGCAGGACCACCAGGCACAGGTAGATGAGCGTGCCGGGCGCGGCGAAGGTCAGGAAGTGCCACAGTCCCGGCCCGGCCGGCCGCCGGGGTGCGCTCCGGCGGCCGGGGCTCCCCGAGGTGGCGCGGCCGGGCCCGCGCCTGGTGGTGTCGACGGCCGTCAAGAGATCGTCACCCGGTCTTCTCCCATTCGGTGTCGAGGAACGCGAGCGCCTGGTCGACGTTCTTCCTGCCGCTGACGAGGTCCTGGGCGGTGGACCAGAACGTGCCCTGCATGCCGGGCAGCATGGCCGCGTCGCCGGCCTCCCAGCCGAACGCGGGCACGGTGGCCTTCTCGGTGACCGCCTTCTGCCACAGGTCGTACACGGCCTTGAAGACGGGTCCGGTGTCGGAGGGCGGGGTGTAGCCCTTGACGGCGGGGAAGAGCGCGTCGGCCTTGACCGAGGCGTCGAGGTTCTCCTTGGTGAGCTGGAAGGCGAGCGCGAACTCCTTGGCGGCGGCCGGGTTGCGGGCGTCGGCGCTGACGGACAGGCCGCCGCCGGTGAAGGCGGGCAGGTGCAGGCTCCCGTCGTCGCCGGGCCAGGCGAACACGCCGATGTCGTCCTTCATGTCCGACTGGTCGGCCGCGGCGGCGAACCAGCTGCCCATGGGGTACATCGCGCCCTTGCCGCCGAGGAAGGCCTCCTGGGTCTTGGGGTAGTCCTGGCCGATCTGCCGCTTGTCGAGGTAGCCCTTGGCGGCGAGGTCGGCGAACTTCTGGGTGGCGGCCTTCATGGCCGGGTCGGCGGCGAACGTCGTCTGGCCGCCGCGCCGCCTGGCCATCCAGTCGGGCGTCCTGGCGTACAGGTCGGTGGCGAGGATCGCCGTCCACGGCTGGGAGGTGACGAACGCGCCGCCGCCGACGAACGGGGCGATGCCCTTGGCCTTGAGCTTCTCGGCGGCGGCGAGCAGCTCGGCGTAGGTCCTGGGCGGCTCGGCGATGCCGGCCTGCGCGAACAGCTTCTTGTTGTAGAAGACGTTCGGGATGGTCTGCGTGTTGGTCGGCAGCTGGAGGACCTTGCCGTTGACCGCGCCGCAGGTGGGGCAGAGGAAGTCCTTGAGCTCGGCCTCGGTCCAGGGGGCGAGGTGCGACTCCAGCGCGACGAGGTCCTGCATGCCGATCTGCACGTCGGGAAGCTGCCCGGAGGCGGCGAGCTGCTTGGCGTAGTCGTTGCGCTCCGACTCCGACGGCGCGGCGACCAGTTCGACGTCCAGGTCGGGGTGGGCCTTGGTGACCAGCTCGACCTGGGCCTTCCAGTACGACTCGGGCAGGTTGGGCGAGGGGAAGACGAGGAAGGAGACCTTCTGTTTCCCGCCCTCCGAGGAGGGCGCCGAGGACCGGTCGGTCCCGGAGGTGCCGCTGGAGCAGCCGCTGGATGTCAGGGCCACGGCGACCGTGATCGCACCGGCCGCTAAGAGCTTGTTCACTCGTGCCACCCTTCCGAGGGAGACCACGACTCATCCGACCATTGTGGGAGAGCACCGCGTCGCCGGACGAGCGACAGCCGCCTGTTTCGCGCAATAGGTAGGATCACTTGTACGTGCGCCCGCGCTCCGCTGTCAAGGCACATCGGTGATTCGCCGAGCCTGAATGCGCCAAAGGTAGGATCACTGGCCGCCAGGGCATGCGGACAGTGGTCGGAGTGGTCACGCGACGCCGGCGTACGCGCGGCGCCACCCGGGGGTGACCGGCTCAGAGGAGCGTCTGGAAACGGGTGGCGACCAGGTCCCAGGACCACTCGTGGGTGGTCCAGTCGCGGCCGGCGGCGCCCAGCTTGCGGGCCCGTTCGGGGTCACCGAGCAGCTCCGCCAGGGCCGCGGCCACCTCACCGGTGTCCTGCCCGTCGACGAGCAGGCCGGTCTCGCCGTGGCGCACCGCGTCGGGCGCCCCGCCGGAGGCGCCCGCCACCACGGGCAGCCCGGTCGCCGACGCCTCCAGGAACACGATGCCGAGCCCCTCCACGTCCACCCCGCCCCACCGGGTACGGCACGGCATGGCGAACACGTCGCCGGCCGCGTAGTAGCCGGGCAGCGCCGAGGCCGGGACCGTGCCGGTGAAGCGGATCGACTCCCGCCCGGCGGCCATCCGTTCCAGCCGGCGACGGTACGGGCCGCCGCCCACCAGCAGCAGCACGGCGTCCGGAACCGCCGCGACCACCTCCGGCCAGGCCGCGATCAGCAGGTCCTGCCCCTTGCGCGGGACCAGCCTGGACACGCACACCACCACCGGCCGGCCGGCCAGGCCGAGCTCCTCCTTGGCCCGGCCGGGCACCGCCTCGGGACGGAACCGGCCGGTGTCCACACCCGGGGCCAGCCGTACGAGCTTGGCCGGGGGGATGGCGGCGGCCAGCCGGGCGCGCGTGTACTCCCCCAGGTAGGTGACCACGTCGGCGTGCTCCCCGATGCGGCGCAGCACCGAGCGGAACCCGGGCCCGGCCGCCCACGCCGCCTCGTGGCCGTGGGTGAGCATCACTACCCGCCGCGCCCCGGCGGCGCGCAGCCGCGGCGCCAGCAGCCCGAGCGGGGCCGCCGCGCCGAACACCACCGTCCGTGCCCCGTGCTCGGCCACCAGCCGGGCCGTCGCGCGCGCGACGGCGGGCGTCGGCAGCATGAGCGAGGTCGGGTGACGCACGATCGGGTACGGCTGGTGGCGGTCGAACTCGGCGCAGCCCGGCCAGGAGGGCGCGTAGACGGCCACGCCGGGGGTGCGCACGGCCAGGCCGTGGACGAAGGACTGGATGCCGCCGGGGCGCGGCGGGAAGTCGTTGGTGACGATGACGACGCGTGGGGTCACGGCGTGGGCACGCCGTTCAGCCGCGCCCACGCGCGCGCCAGGGCGATGCGCTCCGGGGTCGAGGGATGGGACGCGTAGAGCACGTACTCCACGGCATCGGGTGACAGGTCGGAGATGTTGGTGAGCGCCAGGCGTTTCTGCATGGCGACGAAGGTGGCCGGGTCCCTCGTCAGGTCGAGGGCGTGGACGTCGGCGCGGGCCTCGACGTGGCGGCCGACGACGTTCTGGGCGGGGCCGGACAGCACGGTGGCCAGGCTCATCAGGCCGAGCAGCGCGCCCACGGCCTTGGGGTCGGCCACCGAGGCGACTCCGGTGCGCCGCCGTACGAGCTGGAAGGCCAGGTACAGCAGCACGGTGCCGGCGGCGGCGCCGAGCCCGCCGACGAGCGTCCCGCTGAGCACGTCGCCGTTCTTGGCGTGGCCGAGCTCGTGCGCGACCACCAGCTCCACCTGCGGGCCCGGGGCGCGCAGCAGCGTGTCGTAGACGACGATCCGGCGGGTGGCGCCGAAGCCCGAGACGTACGCGTTGAGTGCGGTGGTGCGGCGGGAGGCGTCAGCGACGAGCACGTCCTCCACCGGCACGCCGTCGCGCTCGGCCATCCGCAGCAGGCTCGTGCGCAGCGGGCCCTGCGGCATGGGGCGGAAGTCGTTGAACAGCGGCTCGACCACCACGGGGTAGACGAACGAGAGCGCCACGGTCAGCGCGAACGCGCCCACGGCGGCCGGGATCCACCACCGCCGGACCCTGCGCGCCAGCCAGACCAGGACCACCATCGTGAGGGACAGCACGGCGGCGTTGACGCCGATGCTCTTGAGGCGGTCGCCCGTCCAGGACGCCCAGTCCTGCGTGGACAGGCCGTACGCGCGCAGCTCGGTCTCGAACCACATGCCGAGCGGCCACCTGACCGCCTCGACGATCGCGGTGAGCAGCAGCACGCCCAGGACGACGCGCAGCCACCACGGGCCCCTGAGCCGTCCGAGCAGCCGGCCGCCGAGCGGGGTGAGGACGAGCAGGCCGGCGAAGAGCAGGCTCAGGCCGAGCGACAGGTAGCCGGGCGCGCCGGTGGCGGCGTCGAACGCGGCGGCGTGCGCGATCTGGGCGGCGCTGAAGTCACGGGCGGGGTCGGGGGCCACGTGCGGCGCGGAGGGCGGCAGCGCCCGCCACGGCGTCGTGGCGGCCACCACGGCCAGGGTCGCGATCCCGAGCCCGCGAACGGAACAGTGGTGTGTAGGGGAAAAGGTGTAAGCCGTGTGGACAGCCCAGCGGGTCGCTGCACCATCTTTTAACCACAGCCTCTCCATAGCTCGCT